>JAGGIK010000051.1 GCA_024103515.1 Snodgrassella sp.
CAAGAAAATGTTCAGGTAATATTTCCTGATGTCCGCGGCTCAGGCAGAAGTTGGCGGCTTCGTTTAGTGCTCTGGCACAATTTTCATTGAGTTTTCTTAATAATTGCATTGAATCTTTCATTGCGGCTCCAGCAAATACTTAAAAAGGCGCACGTGTTCGTGCGCCTTAGGTTAATTAATATTAACGGTTTTCTACCCAGCTATCAGAATGAACAATGTTGCCATCCTTATAGGCCCAGGTGATTTTTTCGTAACGCAATTCCACTTCTTCAAGATGGTTATAGCGTTCTTTGCTAATTTCTTTAATGTTGTGCATTTTGGGACGCACAGCTACTACTTTCACATTTTCAAGCAAGGTGTTGAAATACTCTTTCTCCTGCCCTGCATCGTCAATGCGATACCATTTAAACTCCAGAGTTTTGAGGTTCTGGCCATTGGTTACTGCTTTGTACAGATATGGTGAAGAAGCATCATATTCTTTTATAAAAGAAATGGGCTTGTGAACTCGGGTACCGGTAAGTTTACCGGTATTGCCATCAGTAGGAATGTAAACTTCGTGGTCGAATGCCAATACTTCTACTGAGCCTTCACGGTCCTGTACGGTTACTGAACCTTTGACTTCTGAACCACCGTCATCTTTGATCCATAGATATGCTGGAATTGCCATAGGAATATCCTTATATGAGTTAATAAACATTACTTCAGTCGGTATGGTGCATATCGACCAAGGTAATTTCGACACGACGATTTTTACTGCGCCCTTGGGGGTCATCGTTGCTTGCTATGGGTTTACTATCCCCATATCCCTGTACGGTAAAATGGTCTTCGGGAAAGGTTGATGCATTGATGAGCCATTCCCGTACCGCTTCAGCTCGGTTAAATGATAAAGTTTTATTACTGGCAGCATTACCGGTGTTGTCGGTATGACCATCTATCAGTACTCTTTTATTCGGGTTGGCCTGCACCCAGGTCAATACACCCTGTAAAACCAATTTGGCATCGGTTTTCAGTTTGCTCTGCCCTACATCGAACAAAGCTGTAGTATCAAGGCTGATAATTTGTTTCTGCTGTTTTTCCAGCTGGAAAGTATTTATATCTTTATTGATAACTGGTAATAATTGGGTTGTATGATATAAACCAAATCCCATTTTGGGAGGTTCGCCAAATGTCATGTAATCCTGTAATGTCTGCTGAATAAGCTTTAATTTTTTAATGCTGTCAAGGCGTTCATTTTCCATACGCAAAGGTATTGCTATGTATTGCTGGTGCGCGGCAATGACTTCCTGCAACCATTTTTTATTCTCTACGAAGGAATATGTTGTACCAATCAGGCAGAAAAGCAGAAACCAGTTAATGCCATAACACAGGTATTTTGTTCCTTTACTTAAATAATGTTGACGTACAAAGTTGTTTTCAATAACCGGAAAATTTTTTAATCCGGTTATGGTAGAAGTATGGGTAGGAGTCACCAGTCCGGTTGTGGCAATTTCAAATTTGCGCCAGTCTGCATTCTGGTTGCTGTTAAAGCTGTTTAACCAAACGCATGCAACCAGATATAGTGAATTACGATAAGGTTTTTCGGGCAACAGGTTTTTTATTACATACTGCATAAGCCACTGCTGATTCAGATAAAGTGTGGATACAGTTGTATAGCTTAAATGCTCAGGGCGCTGAGAATCTAAAGCAGCGCAATTATCCATTTGTTTCTGCAGAAATTTAAATTGATCTTGCACATCACTACGCTGCAGACATGACTGGTTAGTAATATTTTGCGGCCAAAAATCCAGATTTTTATCAAGCAGGTCAGTATGAATACCGAGCGTTAATGGCAACCGACGTTTGTATAAAGCCTGAATTGTTTCGATTTCCTGCCGCCATTGTGAAATTCGTTGCTCCAGTGCGGCTACATGAGGATATTGGTCTGGATTAAGGATGAATAGGATACCGTTTGCTATTGTATTGTGTTCATCCAGTGCCTGATAAACGCTTATTAACTGAGCACAATCTTCTACTTTGATCCATATGGAATCTCGCAGTAATCTCCAACGTTCTGAAGATTCAATCCAGTCTGATAAATCATCTCCGACTACAAGTATTACCCGCTGTGACTTCGGAATATTATGCAGATATGTTATGCTTTGTTTTTTAAACCAGAATTGGTTCTGATACCATAAAAATCCGCAGGTCAGTATGATCAGTGTACTTAGACATATTTTGACTACCCAATATATATCCCAGATCTGCCATACAAAATAAAGTGAAAGGCAAGCAATCCAAGCCAGCAGTAATGTGTAATAAATGCGTTTACTCATTGGGTTCCCTATCCAATACTGGCAACCAGATTACTGAGATATTTGTTGAGCACCAGATACACTACTATGGTGAATATCAGTAGCACTACACTCCAGCTGATTGCGGAAAAAGACCGAAAGGTTATTGGTCGCAATTTGCGGCTCACCGGCATGGAGGGCATGGTTATTTCCGGTAGATGCGAATCAATTTTGCTAATCAGCTCTTTACGTATATGGGCGTCTTTGAAGAGGTATTTACCATTGAATCCAAGTGCAAATATAAGTTGCCAAATACTTAATAGCCAAAAAGATGGATCCGGCTTGTGCAATTCGGTTTGGATATCTTCAAATAACTGTATACCAGCATCATATTCACCAAATTGTGACACTTGCAATGGACTGCTTTCCCAGATTGATTTATTTTTGTTATCCAAAAACCGTAATGCTAGTTCATCGACTAATGCATACAGGGCATAACGTATTTGTTTACGTATATGATCTGGCAAATGATTTTCGCCCAATTTCTGATCAAAATCTGTGACAAGATGAATAGCAATTAGTTGCACTTCATCCATATTCTGTATGGCATGCCCCATGTTTATTCGTGTGACAAATAAGATATAGTTACGCAGATGTTCGCGTACGTAATCTGGAATCTGGTTATTCTTCATTAGGCACCGCATATAATTCTATATTGAGTCCATCAAATGAATTAGGAGAATAAATACAGCACGATCTGGCTGCTATCATGGCTTTGAAACCCGGATGTGATTTATCTAACGCAAAATAGGTTGCTTCAGAACGCATGGGTAATGCACTGGGTAGACGCTGCATCATTTGCAGGGGGATGCCATTGGAAGCTGATGGTAAAATACGCTCAACATCGTCAGGTGCGCCAATTTTACATAACTTGGGAAAGCGTTGCTGTAGTTCATATAAGGGAACATTGGCACGTACAGAAATGTAATAATCGGCTTCTTCGTTGAGGCGAGCATCCAGCAGATGCCCAATCCAGCGGGTATTAGCTACTCTCTCCAGATCAATCAATACAAGGACTGTAGGTATAACGGTATCCAGAAGCTCTAAAAGCATTTCATTGAGGCGAATGAATGTTATATCCAGATTGAGCGGATCGTACTGAGGGACGTCTTTAATACTGGATTCAATTGAAAATGACAGCAGACTGCCAACTAAACGTGATAATAATAGGTAATAGTGTTCGGGTGCCGTGCTGTTATGTGTTTGCAAAAACACCATTTCCGGTATGGACTGATTGAGTATATTTAGCAGCCAGAATAAGGAAATATCAGATACTAGAAAATCGGCCGACTGCTGGTTGCGCTCTTTGCGTAACGAACCAAGGCGCTGGCTTTTATTGAGCAGAACCTGTATCTGTGTGGACAACATTTCCATCAGAAATGTATTGCTACCAATAAAGAATACTGGTGGCACGTATTGTGTATCAAGCTGCCAAATATTATTTTGGCTTTTAATCAGACGCAGGATAGGTATTGCTAGAAAATTCTGACGGCTTTCATGTGAGAATTTGAGGCTGAAATTTAATCGTTTCTCTGCAATTTCGGTTTGTTGGGTACCATACAAATCTGTAACAGCGCTAAACTGTTTTGAAAACCGCAGTGGTGCATTGCTGCTGTTCTCAAGCAGATTACTGCCTACTGTATTGAGTTCTGGCAAAGACAGATAGACTGTAGTCTCAAGTATGTCCTCTGGTATCTGCGCTAAATCACGCGCTGGTGGCAAAAATTGCATTTGCCGGGAATCAAACCACGTGCCATCCTGAAACGAAACAGCACAATCTGATAATTTGAGTTTTTTTAAAGCTAGGCTATTGCTGTCTACGTCGATACGTATTACACCCCAAGGCATAATTCGTGTGCACTGAATTATGCTAAATGCATTGGCCTGTTGTAATAATTCCTGTTGCTGAAAAATTTGCGGTAACAGTAAGGTACCTTCGTACCAGATTGGATTGATGATTTTCAACTTACAACCTGTTCTAATTGTTTGGATTATTCACATTTAGCTATTGATTGTCTGGATAACAATCGAGCACCACAGCTGGTTTTCATATTTTCCAACGCCATTGGCCGTCCTTGTACTGTTAATTGCTGGTCGCCCTCTATGATGAAATGAATACCTGTACATTTTGGACAACTAACTTTATCGCCTTTACGTGCGACTGGCCGCCCTTCTATGTTGACGAGTGGATCACCTTCAAGCACAACTCCACCGTGTGTGGTGGTGTCTCCTTTACAAATAATTGCTCGTGACATTTGGTTATCCTCTATTGTTTATCTACCGATAGAAACTATCGGTAGATTTTCTTTTACAACCAATGTTTATTTTTTAGCCTTTGGCATTTGGGATACTAGGGAAAGGTTAATATCCATACCCTCAATCTGGAAATGTGGAATGACAAACAATTTAATTTTGAAGAATCCTGGGTTATCTTCTATGTCTTCCACAATGACTTTAGCCTGACGTAATGGGTGTGAAGCCTGTAATTCATCACTTGGATCGGTCATTTCTGTAACCAAATTTTGAATCCAGTTATTCATTTCCACTTCCAGAACACGCCGGTCTTTTGTCATACCAATGTTTTCGCGCTGGATCAGTTTCAAATAATGAGCTAAACGGGAAAGCAGAAAAATATAAGGCAAACGTGAATTAATACGGCTATTGGCTGTGGCTTCCTTGGTGTCGTATAACGCTGGTTTCTGAGTTGAATTTGCTGAGAAGAAGCAGGCAAAATCATGATTTTTGTAAAAAGAAAGTGGTACAAAACCCAGATTAGCGAATTCAAACTCACGAGTTTCTGGAATTAACACCTCTGTCGGAATTTTCATTTGCGCGCCAGAACCCAGGTCATACAAGTGGATGGGCAGATTTTCAATCAGACCACCGGCCTGCGGGCCACGAATTTGTACACACCAACCATTTTTAATGAAACTTCTGACCATGTTGGCTGCAAATGCAAAGGTGGCATTAGACCATAAATATCGATTGTGATCTGGGCCTTTTACTTCTTCACTATAATTGAAGCTGCGCACTGGCACGGTATCACTGCCATAAGGCAAACGTGCGAGAAAACGGGGCAAAGTAAGGCCTATATAACGAGCATCATCAGTATTACGGAAGCTATTCCATTTAATATATTCAGCACGGTCAAAATAGTTACCTATATCTTTAATTGAGGCAACCTCTTCCATTGTTTCTTTGCCAAAAAACTCCGGTCCAACTGAACCGATGAATGGCATATGAGCGGCAGCAGAAACTTTTGAAATATTTCTCAATAATTCAATATCCTGCGGTGAACGGTTAAACTCATAAGCCGAGATAATTGACGCAAATGGCTGCCCGCCCGGCGTATCATATTCGTTGATGTAGGTATGACTGTATAGGCCACTTTGAATAACTTCTGGAGAATCTTCAAAATCTCGAATCAGGGCTTCTTTGGATACATCCAGTACATCTATCTTGACGTTTTGGCGAAAATCGGTGCGGTCAACCAAAAATTTTAAACCACGCCATGTACTTTCAATTGCCTGAAATTCGGGGTGATGCAAAATGTTGTCAAGCTGGTTACTGATTAATTTGTCCAGTTTGGCAATATGAAAATCTAATAATGATTTGTCCAGTCTGTCTACTGTTTGAGAGCTGTCCTGAATCATTTTCAAAAATACGTTTATCGCTACTGATATGCGTTCATTTGTGGCTGATTCAGATAAGGCTGTATTGTTGGTGTAATGGTCAAAGGTTGGCGCTTTCGATACAGTATTCAGATTTATTTTGTCAAACAATGATTCATAGACTGAATGTTGAACAGCTTTTGCTGCCTGAGTGGAGCTGCTATCTTGCATATTTTTTTGCATTCTTAAATTCCCCTACGGTATTTATTCTTTAGAGATGATAGGTGAGATTGCTTCCAGCTCTTTACGCAACTCATCAGAAAGATTTTTATCTTGCAAAATTTTTTCCAGTTCTTTGCGTAAGACGGCATTATCAAGAATATTGGATTTCAAATCTCTTAACAGGTTACGCATAGCCAGTAATGATTTGAGCTCAGGGACTTGCTGAACAATCTGTTCAGGATGAAAATCCTTCATAGATTGAAAATCCAGATTAACTGGAATTTCGGAATCATCATCAGCCAAAGCGTTAGGTACAGACAGTTTTACGGTGGGATTCATTTGTGCAAGAACTGCATCAAAGTTATTTTTGTTGATTGATATTTTTTCCCGTTCCGCTAATGGTGTATCACTTTCGGAAAAGCTGAAATCTCCAGCCACCAATAAACGCAAGGGTAATTCTACCTGCTTTTTCGCGCCCCCAGTATGTAAATCCAGTTTGATATTGACACGTGCCGGTGGCACTTCATTTTGGAAGCTTTCTGACATGATGACTCCTTTTTAATATTGAATGATGGTAATTGACAAAGGTCATTACCTTTAAGCTTTTTAACACTATATATACAATAACATGAAAGATTTCAACCAATTTTATTTACTTAATTGTATATAAATCAATTTTGATGCAGATATTATCTCTAATTAAGTAAGCAAAACATGATAAATTAACCATTCATTCTTTTTAACTTATTTTTACTGAAAGGCAGTATATGTTTTTAATTATACTATTGCAATTGTGTTTTGTAAATTAGTGAATTTTTATGCTTGTATTTTGTAGGTAAAAGATGCTCAAATTTTTATTGTCACTCAATTATACTACTGTTTTTTTTTAAATTTATAAAATAGCTTGATATTGACATTATTCAGTCAATTTACTTTTTAGTTGTTTTATTGATGCAAAAATAAAATATTTTTAACCTTAATTTAAGATTGGTAAAATTGAATAAGATAGGTGGGTTTAAGTCATAAAGTCATATTATTTATTTTGCCTGTCAGAATTTGCTTTTTATTAATAGTTAAAATGTAGCTTAGCTGATACCAACAAGAAGTACAGCAATTAGGTTTTTATTATTCTAGTTTAAGTATACCCTGGTTATTTTTATTCAATATTATCCATTATATTGCTGTAACTGTTTCAGTACGCGTCGACTAATTATGCCTTCAGGTAGAAGAAAATTGAGAAACATGCGAGTCAGACGAATCGCTTCTGGGTGCCATTGAGGCTGAGCTGCCAGAGTTTGGGAGGTTAAGGCATTAAGTGTGTGCCCATGGACAACAATGCCGCTTTCTTGTGCAGATAGTTGTGCCTGCATTAATAACACTGGCGCATGTTCGGCGCGTAACCAGTATCGTTGCTGATTGATGATTGCCTGTCCCTGATTATCCTGACTGATATCAGGTGCTACACCTAAAGTACGCAATAATGACCATTCAAAATACCGCAGTGCTGATAAATGTTCACCACTTGCAATGCTGCGCAATACAGTCTGCATTGCTGTATGAACTTGGGGTAAGGGATCTTCGCGTGCTGTCAGTTTCAGCACAAGTTCATTCACATACAGGGCGCTAAATAAGGCTTGATATTGTGGCTGTGGCCATCCGCCTATCCATTCGGCACGGTGTAAGGTTTTTAGTTCGTTATTACCATACCAGGATAGCTGTAAAGGTACAAACGGAACCAGTACACCGCGTAATTCACTTTGCCGGCGCCGGGCACTGCGTGCCAGCATCACTACCCTGCCATAATCTCGGGAAAATATTTCTATTTGCAGGCTGCTTTCACTCCATGGACGGGATGCGAGCAAAAAAGCGGGTTGATGGTTGATACGGTTACTGGACATAGCCTGTTTTAAATCTGCTATAGGTAATATCCAATTATAGCCCGATATGGCATAACAATTGACCCTATTTGGAAAAAAGCGGATAATTAAGGTAATAAGTGGTACTTTATTTTTAGGCAGCCTGCTGTAATATAGCCGGCTGCCTAAAAGTATTCAAAATCATCAGGAAAGTTTGCACTCTCATGAAAGCACCAGAATTATTATTGCCTGCTGGCGGACTGGAGCGGATGCGTGCCGCATTCGACTACGGCGCAGACGCTGTTTATGCGGGTACACCACGTTATTCTCTGCGGGCACGCAATAATGAATTTGCCTATCTGCCCATACTGCAACAGGGAATTACTGAAGCACATGCAAGGGGCAAAAAATTCTTTCTGGCCAGTAATATTCTGCCACATAATGCAAAATTAAAAACTTATTTGGCGGATATGGAGCCAATTATTGCTATGCAGCCAGATGCATTGATTATGGCCGATCCCGGGCTGATTATGAAAGTGCGCGAAAAATGGCCAGAAGTACCAATTCATTTATCTGTACAGGCCAATACTACTAATGCATGGGGGGTGCAGTTCTGGCAAAATATCGGTATTGAGCGAATTATTCTATCACGTGAACTCAGTATTAATGAGATTGCTGAAATTCGTCAGCAATGCCCGGATATTGAGCTGGAAGTATTTGTTCACGGTGCTTTATGTATTGCTTATTCCGGCCGCTGCCTGCTGTCAGGGTATTTTAATCACCGCGATCCTAATCAAGGAACATGTACTAATGCCTGTCGCTGGGATTATAAGGTACACAACACTGCGGACAGTGACAGTGGCGATGTGCGCGTTTTGACAGATTTTGATTTTAATCAGGCTAAATTACAGGCTGATGAAGAAGCTTTCACCGGCTTAAATGGTCAACAACGACACCCGCTGGCCAATAAAGTATATTTGATAGAAGAAGCTAATCGTCCTGGCGATATGATGCCTATTATGGAAGATGAGCATGGCACTTATATTATGAACTCTAAAGACTTGCGAGCTGTAGAACAAGTAGCCAAGCTAGCAGCAATCGGTGTAGATTCATTGAAAGTGGAAGGCCGTACAAAATCTATTTATTATGTTGCGCGCGCTGCACAGGTATATCGACGTGCTATTGATGACGCTGTAGCTGGCAAACCCTTTGATTACTCTTTGCTTGCCGAGCTCGAAGGTTTAGCCAATCGCGGCTATACCACTGGTTTTCTTGAGCGCCATCAGACACAAGATTATCAGAATTATTTATCCGGCCATTCACTATCCAAGCAAAGTCAGTATGTAGGTAAAGTGATTGCTGTTGATGAGGCAGGATGGGCAACTATTGAAGTAAAAAATAAATTCTCAGTAGGTGATCAATTGGAAATTATTCACCCTAGCGGCAACCAGATTATCACTTTAGATAGTATGACCCGCAAAGGTTATCCAGTAAATGTTGCTGCGGGGAATGGCATCGAAGTACAGATTCCGCAAATGCTTGGTAAAGAACAAGCATTAATTGCTCGTATCATTCCAAATGGTGAGACACAACAAGCCTAAAATATTTCACGCCATAAATCGTGTCTTTTTTATGGCGTTTTAGTTATTCTTTGTATAACCTTTTATTCTCATAACCAGCATTGTAATTGTTTGTTTATCAGCGGTGTCAGTATTTCTACCCATTCCTGCCCTCCTCTCATACAAGGTATATAATTAAACTGCTCTCCACCATGTGACTGAAATTCAGTGCGACCGCGTATATTTATTTCTTCTAAAGTTTCTAAACAATCAGTTACAAATCCCGGGCAAATAACATCCAGTTTAGTAATACCAGCTTGCGGTAGCTGAACAAATAAATCCTGAGTACTGGGCCCAACCCATGGCGAATAGCCGAAACGACTCTGAAAAGCCAATTGGTATTCGTCTTTAGCTAATTTTAGTTCTTCTACCAGCAAATTGACGGTGATGGTACATTCCTGTACGTAGCTATCTCCTGCGGTATGATGGGACAATGGAATACCGTGAAAACTAAACAATAGACACTGTCCGCGCTCATGTCGATCCCAGAATTGACGAATATGCTGCGCCATGTATTTAATATAATCCTCATTATTAAAAAAACTGGGGACAGTGTGTACGGCCATCTGAGTTCGCTGTTTCATCAAAACCCGCCAAACTTGATCCAGCGCCGCACCACTGCTTGATCCTGCATACTGGGGGTAAAGGGGTAAGACCAATAATTTTTGTACTCCTTCTTCTTTCATTTGTTGCAAAACATTGGTCACACTAGGTTCACCATAGGTCATAGCAAATTTAGTTACAATGCCTTTGGGCATCTTTAGGGCAAGTGCTGAAGTTAGGGTATTGGTTTCAACCAGTAACGGAGAACCTTTTTTTTGCCAGATAGTGCTGTAAGCATGAGCACTTTTTTTGCTACGAATCGGCAAAACGATACCTCTCAATATCAATTGCCATAACCAACGCGGTAATTCGACTACTCGTTGATCTGATAGAAATTCATTTAAAAAAGGTTTAACTGCTGTTGCTGTTGGTGCAGCAGGAGTACCTAGATTGATTAATAATACTCCTGTGCGAGTAAGCGGTATTTGTGGTTCGGCATAAAATAAATTTGGCATGATATCGTCACAATTAAACACGCGTGTATATGGCGGATTGTCGATTTAAGAGTTAATCTTAATAGCCTTTTTTATAGATGTTAAGTGCTTATCATTGGTTTATTTAAATTTTTACATGGATAAAATGCATTATTTAACCAATCAGTTTATATTGGTGCTGAATTAATGTAACTTTCTATAAAAAATAAATTTAATCAATTTCAATAATTAGCACGTCTAAGTGGCGCAATCGATATCAAAACAGTACAATGCAAATGTATTTTAACTATTTTAATTATCTATATCAGATGACATTTTTTAAAAATAGCTTATTCGCATAAATAAATTTGTTTTGATCATTAAGCGAATGTGCAGGAGTTATACCACAATTAGGGTTATTTGGGTAAAAAAATCTTATCGATGTCCGAAGTATTACCATTTTTTTTTGTAATGTCAGTTATTTTTGTGCCATTTTTATTGGTATGTACCAATACATATGTATAAATTTAACCTATTTATAACGCTAAACTTAGATTTTTATGCTAGATATAAGTCACAAGTAAATCAAATTTTTCATTTTCGCTGCTAACGGTATAAAATGATGAGGCTTTGGCCTATTCAGCATATATCACACTAGATTAATTTTGATGGTATAAAGTGCCTTAATTGTTTTTTATTACTCAATTGCTCGATATGATCGGGAATCAATAACACAGGAAAATTTACGTATTAAGCGCAGCAAACGAAGAACTTCATGAGTGACTGTTATTGGTGTCAAGATATTAAGGGTAACTCTAGGAATTTTGTAGGATGAAGAACACTGTTTAGGTGGCCAATAGATTAAATTGAATCCTGGTTTAAAAGTACTTATTAAAATGAATTATACTTATTTATTATTTTTTTTCTATTTTTTTTGCTACTCGTGTCAGGGACAAGAATGTCAAGGACGGGGAACAGAGCGAAAAGTAAAAATTACTTCAATAAAAAAGATACAAAATATGAGTACTGTTCAATACTATGAATACTTAAAAATATTAAATTTTAAACCAGATACTTTTAATAAGATACAGTTTGATAAAGGGGTAGAGCTTGGAAAGTACATTTACACAGACAATTTGGGTAATAAAGTAATAGAAGCAGGTGGGGATTATTTTAGATCAATAGAAAAAGATGAATCAGTATATATACAAACAACTATTTTAAAAGAGAATCCTTTAGTTTCATTATATAAAGAATTTTATCCAAATTGTACGATAAAAAGAAAGTCGCTATATTTTTTAGATAATAATTCTATAGGTATTACACAAGAATTTGATAGAAATGGGAAAATGATTAGAGAAATAAACGAAGATAAAAAGTATAATAATATAAGATATAGAGATATAATTTCATTTTTGATAAAAGAAAATTTATATAATGATAGCACTAAAGAGATAAAAGGCGAGTTGTCTGCTACTTTTATAAAAAAAGAAAAAAATAATCAAGAAATAAAACAACTACAAAATAAAGATGTTTGGATTATAAAGAATTTTATTTCTCCACCTATATTTGAAAATATTTATTATATAGATGCTCAAACTGGTGCTATATTAAGTCATCTATATAAAGGAAAAGAGATGATGCAGAATAAAAAATTTCCAAGGTTTATAAAACTGATACAGGAGTAAACAGTCAAATTTGACACGAATGCATAAAATTTTAAAAATTTTCTAACGATTAAAAGCAGATTTATTAATACAATTAACTCCCAAACATATTAAAAAAACTTTATAATGTCGTAATTTCACGTAGCCAGGCGTTTACTGCAAAGCGCTTGTATGTGCCTACTCACAATTTTCCATTTGCTAAAACATTATGGTCTCAGAGACATCATCTTTGCGTTCTCCTCTACTTATGCGGATAAACTACGCATTTGCTGCATTGTTAATCGGAACGATTGCCTACTTTATTTATTGGGGACTAGGCTACACCAATCATCACTCTCCCCTTCTGTTTGTTATTGCCACTTTATTTGGTGCTTTCATGGCTTTCAATATTGGTGGTAATGATGTGGCTAATTCATTTGGCACCAGCGTTGGAGCTGGAACTTTAACCATTCCCCAAGCTTTAGGTATTGCAGCAGTATTTGAAGTCTCTGGAGCCGTCATTGCTGGTGGAGAGGTAACCAAAACAATTCGCCACGGCATCATTGACCTTGGTGTCATGAATTTACAACCATCGCAATGTATTAATGTGATGCTGGCTGCATTACTGGCTGCAGCTATCTGGTTGCTGATTGCCTCCAAAAAGGGTTTACCTGTCTCAACTACTCATTCACTCATAGGCGGTTTGGTAGGTTCAGGTTTGTGTTTGGGTTTCATGGTTACAGGTAATAGTAGTGCTTTTGATTTGGTGCAATGGAATAAAATGGGGGAAATCGGACTATCATGGATTGTTTCTCCTGTACTGGGCGGTGCCTTGTCATTTATCATGTTCAGTCAAATCAAAAAGCGTGTACTCGATTACAATGAACGCATGAATATTGCTTTAAAAGAAATAAAACAAGAAAAGAAAGCTTATAAAGAGAAACATAAAACATGGTTTGAAAGCTTGAACGAAGCCGAAAAAATTTCTGTTTCGTCTGCCATTGCTCGAGATGCAGAAATCTATAATGATCCTGATTATAATGTTGAAGATTTGGAATCAGATTTTTATCGCGGCCTGGCTGATATTGAGAAACGAAAAAGCAGTATTGATACTTTCAAGGCACTACATAATTGGGTTCCGTTAATTTCTGCCTGTGGCAGCATGATGATTGTAGCCATGTTGTTATTCAAAGGTCTGACCAATTTGCATTTAGGCTTTTCAGCAGTAACCAATTTTATGCTGATCATTATGATAGGTGCATTGGTGTGGATGGCTACATTTATCTATGCCAAAACACTTAAACGCAAAGATCTGAGTAAATCAACATTTTTAATGTTCAGCTGGATGCAGGTTTTTACCGCTGCGGGTTTTGCTTTCAGCCACGGGGCAAATGATATTTCCAACGCTGTCGGTCCATTTGCGGCAATAATGGATATTATTCGTACAGGCAATATTGGTATGGATGCAAATGCGCAAATCCCAGCACCAGTAATGGTAACTTTTGGCGTTGCTTTAATAGTTGGCCTATGGTTTATAGGTAAAGAAGTCATTCAGACAGTAGGAACAAATTTGGCAAAAATGCATCCTGCTTCTGGTTTTACGGCTGAGCTTTCATCTGCCACAATTGTGATGTTTGCAACCCTGATGGGATTGCCAGTATCAAGTACGCATATTCTTGTAGGTGCGGTATTGGGCATAGGTCTGGTTAACCGTAATGCTAACTGGAAACTTATGAAACCCATTATATTGGCATGGATTATAACTTTACCTTCTGCAGCCATTATATCAACGTTGACTTTCCTAGGATTGAACTGCATATTTTAGAGGTTCATTAAAAGGTTAGAGAAAACGATTATTTTTTTAGTTTGCATACTGATTATCAATTTAACATTAAATTTTAGAGATATTAATCTTTGCATTGTAAATACCTCAAATTTGCTACAAGATTGAGATAAAAAATTAGGCTGCTTGTTTTAGGTTTCAGGGTGTTATATTCACTCGACGTCATATTATTAATTCTTCATGAGGACTTACAGTGTTATAAATGCTTAGCTGTAATTACCCCAAACTTAGTACAAGATTCAGGTAGAAAATGATGCTGTTTGGTTTATGGTTTGATATTCAATTGGCGTCATATTATTTAGTGCTTCATGAGGCCTTTCGGTGTTATAAATGGTTAGCTATTCTTCGGTAACCTTCCTGTAAATACCCCATAGTTAGTACAAAACAGACGTAGAAAATCATGCTGCTTGTTTTAGTGTTTTATACTCAATCGGCGTCATATTATTTAGTG
>JAGGIK010000052.1 GCA_024103515.1 Snodgrassella sp.
GTACGCGTTGTTGTTGATTGATTATTTTTTCCTTTTTAGCGTTAAGTTTACCTTACCCCCTAAAAAGTTGTATGAATTAGTGTAGCCTATCCAACAAGAATACCTACTTTAGTTGCTTGTGACTTAGAAGATCAAGTACTGGAAAGGGTGAGTACAAATGAATGTTATTTGCGGCAAAGCTCTTTAACGGGAATAACTGCTTCTTTTAATATCGATACGATTTGATATGACACTATTTATTTGATGCTTAAATCCTCTGTGGGTTAAAAAAGAGAATTTACTACATTTATGCTGTACTATTTTAGGGGATAGTTACAGTAGGATTTTCCTTAACCCCCTAGGAAAGAGGCTTTATCCGGTTGAGCTTGGAGTTAGCGTATTTGGGTTATTTTTTGGTTAATTTTTTGCGCTATTAATTTACTTGCACCACGATGTTGTTGAATGAAATCACTGGCACAATTTGACATTGTTTGCCGCTGTTGTGAACTATCCAGTAAAGTCAGTGTTTTTGCTGCCCAATCATCTGCTGTTTGAATTTGTTGGGCGGCGCCAGCGCCGATCGCTTTCAGAGCAACCTCGGCAAAATTATAAGTTGACGGACCAAATAGAGTGGGCAAATTGCACGCAATGGGTTCGATGATGTTATGGCAGCCACTATCAACTAGACTACCACCGACAAAGGCAATATTGGCACACAGGTAGTAGGCAAATATTTCACCGATACTGTCGCCGATCCATATCTGGGTATCCTCAGCGATTTGGTTATTGTCACTGCGTTTTTGCGTGATAAAATTTAGTTTTTGCGCATAAACAAAAGTAGGGTCAAAGCGCTCGGTGTGGCGCGGAATGAGAACCAGAAGAATATTACCTGTTTGGCATTTTGCCCAAGCATCCAAAAGGAGTTGTGCTTCATCAGTCCCCTGATAAAAGCGGGTACTGGCGCAGACGACAACCGGTCTGTTGCCAATGCGTTGTTTAAATGATTGAGCCAGCACATACATTTCCGGTGAAGGCGATATATCATATTTAATATTACCGCATACTTCTACATTTGCTGCTCCGATCGTTTTTAGACGTTGTGCATCGGCATTGGTTTGTGCATAGCAGCCGGTTAGCGTAGCCAGTGGTGGTGCAACCAGTGAGCGCACTTTCAGATAACCGCGCAGGGATTTTTCTGATAAGCGTGCATTGGCCATAAACAGGGGGATGTGATTCTGAGCACAAACACTCATCAGATTGGGCCAAATTTCTGTTTCCATTATTACCCCAAATTTAGGCTGGTGATCATGCAGAAATCGTTGAACCCAGGTTTTTTTATCGTAAGGTAGATAACGGCATTGTGCTTGTGGGAAAAAGTGCTGTGCTGTGGCTCGTCCAGTTGGGGTTGTTTGCGTTATTAACAGTGGCGTAGCGGGAAAAAGTTGTTGCAGTTCACGTATAAATTGTATCGAAGCTCGGGTTTCACCTACTGAAACAACATGAATCCAGATAGCATGCTTGACTGGATGTGGATAGGGCTCACCAAAACGTTCCGGCCAATTAAGTGCATAAGCCGGAGTCTGTTTAGCGCGGCGGCGCAGATATTTGCGTAAAAAGGGTGGAGCGAGCAGCCATAAAAATTGATATAAAAGATTCAGGAGCATATGCATTAACTGTAGAAGCCGGTTTTACGGCGATTATAAATTAAAAATCCGGCTTGATTGGCGGAAATTATTGTTGGCCAGTATAACCAGCGGCGCAGATATATTGGTGAGAGAACTGCTATCAAGATGCTGGCCTGTCTGTTGATATTCAGGCCTCAGCCATATCCAAAGCCTGGCGGATATTCACTTCAACAATACGCGACACCCCTTTCTCCTGCATGGTAACACCGACCAGCTGTTCAGCCATTTCCATTGTCAGGCGATTATGGGAAATATAAACAAACTGGGTTTGTGCCGACATTTGTTGTACCAGATTACAAAAGCGGCTGGTATTGGCATCATCAAGCGGTGCATCAACTTCATCCAGCAGACAGAATGGCGCCGGATTGAGGCTGAATAAGGCAAACACCAAACTCATGGCGGTTAAGGCTTTTTCACCACCGGAAAGCAGGTGGATGGTACTATTTTTCTTACCGGGCGGGCGCGCCATAATGGATACACCGGCGGTGAGTAAGTCATCACCGACCATATCCAACCTAGCTTCTCCACCGCCAAATAACGTTGGAAAATAGTTCTGGACTTTTTCGTTTACCGCATCGAAGGTGGTTTTGAAGCGAGATTTGGTTTCTTCATCAATAGTGCGTATGGCTTCTTCTAGCAGTGCAACAGCTGCCTGTACATCGGTCGATTGCGCCTGATAATACTGTGCGCGTTCATTTGCTTCTTCCAGTTCTTGTAATGCAGCCAGATTTACTGCCCCAAGAGCATTGATTTTTTGCGATAAAGTGGCAATTTGCTGGCTTAGTTGCGGTACTGTTTCAGCTATCTGCACATATTGTTGGGCCAGTATATCTATATTGGCATGCTGCTGCTGTAGCACTTCATGAAAACGTTTAGCATTGAGTAGAGCTTCCTGCTGCTGTAACAGGTATGTCTGCGTTGCCGCTTGAATCTGCGGCAAATTCGAATTCAGGTTGTGCTGCTGTTGCTGTATCTGCTGGATATGTTGTTGTAATGCATGCAACTGCTGCTGTTGCTGATCACATAGTTCGCTAGCGGTCGTTATCTGGTTGTTAAGTGCTTCTATTTGTTCGCTCTGTCCGTCTTCAAGTTGCTGCTCAGCAATTCCAAGAGCCAATTCGCTTTGTCGTTCCTGCCAGCGCTCGCTGTCGCGTGCGATGCGTTGACGTTCTTGACTGGCTGTCTGAATGCGTTGCTGTAACCGTACAATAGCCATTTCGATGATACCTTGTTGGCGTCTGGCTTCCAGTAAGGCAAGCTGGGTTTGTTTCAGAGTTTGCTGCGAAATGTGCTGTTGTGCCGTGTGATTTTGTACTTGTGGCTGGAGTTGCTCGATAGCCAGTGTCAGGTTTTCTATATCGGCTTGAGCCTGCTGATTTCGATGATGCTGTTGCTCAATTTCCGTGGCAATGGCAGCATTTTCCTGTCGAATATGTTCACAGCGTAATTGTCCTTGGTTAGTGCGTGCCAGTAATTCATTGGCTTGAGTTGTGGCGGCTTGCCACTTTTGCTGTTGCTGTTTTAGCTGTTGCTGGCATTGTTCAAGCTGGACATCGATACTTTCAAGATGACGCTGTGCCAGTTGCACGGCCTGTTCTGCCTGTTGTAAAGGCAGTTGTAAAGCAGCCATGGCCTGCTGTTGATCAAGCAGTTGTTGCTGGCGCTGTAACAACCCTTCACCACTATCTTCTGCATAAAGGGATACGCTAAGCGCATCCACGCAATGCCCTTCGGGCGTCATAATAAGTTGGTGCGGCTGCAAGCTGGATTGCTGTTGTAAGGCACTTTGCAGTGAATCGGCACAAAAAACGTGTCCCAGCCATTGCTGTATAGCCTGAATAAATGGTGGTTTGACCTCAATATACTGTAATAAAGCATTGTCTGGCCATAATGTTACCGTTGGGACTTGTAGGTGTTTGTGGTTAACCCAAACTGTTGTCTGACTAGTTAAAGTAATATCTGGCTGGAATTGTGCCGTATACTGCGCTTGCAGTTTGCGGCCTAGAATAACGCTGGTCGCGTGTTGCCATTTGGGCTCTACCTGAATATATTGCCATAATACAGCTACTGATTCTGAGCAGTCATTTTTTTGTGATGATTGCTCAGTTGTTGGTAGCATCGCGGTCAGTGCTTGGATCTGAGCGGCCACCGTCAGCTGCTGTTTATCTAATTCACGCTGATGCAGCTGGGCATTGGCCAGATTGTGGCGGGCATAATCACGCTGTTCTTCCTGTTCCTGTAGTTGTTCTTCTAGCCCAATAACGATTGCTTCCAGTTCAGTTGCGGTTTGCTGTGCTTTTTTAAGCTCTTCATCTTTAGGTAAAGCCAGTTGAATGATTTCCTGCTCAAGCCGTTGCTGACGTTGCTGTAACTGAGTCAGATTACTGCTGGCATGCTGCCGTTGTTGCTGTTTTATCGCCAGCTCACGTTCAAGCCGGGTCAGTTCATTTTGCTGATGGTAGCGGGTACGTTCATGCAGTTGTGCCTGTTCTTCCAGCTCCGGTAAGCGGGTTTCATGTTCGGCAACCTGTAAGGCCCATTCTTCTTGATACAATTGCTGTTCTTCCAATTCGCTATTGGCTATTTCCAGCTGCTCCAGATATTGCAAATCTTCCTGTTGTAACTGTTGCAGCTGCATTTGTGCCTGTGCCTGCTCTTTGGCGATACGTTGCTGCCAATCACGACGATGACGAATTTGTTCTTCCAGCCGCGCCCATTGTTCGCGTAAATTGGCACGTTGCATTTCTGTCTGACGAACTTGTTGCTGCTGGTTTTGTTCCTGTTGGCGCAGTTGTTGCAGGTTTTCTTCCAAAGATTGTAATTGTTCAGTGCAACCTTCTTGTTGGTGCAGATGGAGCTGATATTGTTCAGTGGCCGCATCAGCCTGAGTTAAAGCTTGCTGCCACTGACTGTAATCAAACAGATTTTGCTTGTTTGCTATCTGTTCTTTCAATTGCTGATACTGTTGCGCTACATTGGCTTGACGCTGTAACTTTTCCACCTGCCTATCCAGCTCGGTCTGCAGATCAGCTAACCGCTGTAAATGTTCACGTGTGTCGTTTAGCCGGTTTTCGGTTTCGCGGCGGCGCTCTTTATATTTAGAAACGCCTGCTGCTTCTTCAATATAAGCGCGCAGTTCTTCCGGGCGGGCTTCAATAATGCGGGAAATCATGCCTTGTTCAATCACCGCATACCCGCGCGCACCGACACCGGTTCCTAAAAACAGATCAGTAATATCGCGGCGACGCACTACCTGATTGTTGATAAAATATGTTGAATCACCTTGGCGCGTTAACTGACGCTTAATTGCTACCTCAGCATATTGTCCCCAAGCCCCCTGCAATTGACCGTCGCCGTTATCAAAAACCAGTTCGACACTGGCGCGCGGAGCAGGGCGCCGCGTATTGGCACCATTAAAAATAACATCCTGCATACTTTCGCCGCGTAGCTGCTTGGCTGAAGCCTCACCAAGTACCCAGCGGATGGCGTCAATAACATTGCTTTTGCCACAGCCGTTGGGACCGATTATGGCCACCAACCGGCCTGGAACAGCAATCGTAGTGGGATCAACAAAAGATTTAAAGCCAGACAGCTTGATATGGGTTAGGCGCATATATAGAGTGATCGCAGAAAATAAAGAGTTTGCTCAAGGCCGCTTATTCTAGCGGATTTCGTCGGCAAAGATAATATTTGCTGATTATGATAAGAGTATAAATACCAAATACTGAAATATTAGATTAATGAATGCTTACAGAAATATTTTGCGCTAATTGTCATGACTTTTCTGAGTGACAGCATCCTGCCGATTTAACCCGTTAATAATGGCACATTCGGACGATTCATTACCATCACACTGCTCATACCAGTGTTGCAACGTTTTTTTCATGCTGTTTAGATAATTTATTTTTTCAGAGAGTTTAGCGATATGTTCACCCACCAGCGTTTTAACATCGATACTGGCACGATGCGGGTTCTCACGTAAAGCCAATAATTCTGCAATTTGAGCCAGAGAAAAATCCACTTCACGGGCATGGCGGATAAAACATAATGTAGCAATATCTTCATCATTATAACTGCGATAGCCATTGGCTTGACGCATCGGATGGATTAAACCAGCTTGCTCATAATCACGAATAGTCTTACTGGATAAACCACTTAATTTTTCAGCAGCACCGATATTCATCGTATATATCACCTTACTATCATTCAAGAATAACTTGACTTTACCACAGCGTTAAGGTTTATGCTGAACATCAACTCAGACAACAAACCTTTGGCTAGGAGAAAATAATGCCGCTTATACAATTGAAAATTGAAGGTATGACTTGTGGTGGTTGCGCAAAAAGTATCACAACAGCACTACAAAGTTGTCGTGGAGTGCGCAGCGTTACCGTGGATCACAATAGCGGATTGGCTGAAATTGATTTTGATCCGGAACAAATCAGCGTGGAACAAATAAAAACAGCTGTAGCAGAAAGCGGTTTCGATGTAATTGGCTAAACCATCGGTCAAATTCACACAACAGCAATTTATCATAAGGTCAAACCATGGAAAAAGACCAGATTAATCATCCTGTGCGCATAACCTCAGCACGATTTGCCATAGACGGGATGAGCTGTCAAGCTTGTGCCAATCGTATAGAAAAGGTATTGCGCCGGCACGCGGGCATAAGTGTTGCAGATGTTAATTTTGCCAGTGATGAATTACAAACCAGCTTTGATAGTGGAATTCTGAGTAAAAAAGATATTGCAACCATCGTAGCCAAAGCCGGCTTTAAGGCGACAGAAATCAATTCTCAAAGCTTGGATCAACTGCAAGCAGAAAACGTATCCGAGTCAAACAGCGTAATGCCCATTCGACTGATCATCGTCTGCCTGCTTGCTTTGCCGTTTTTACTAGGCATGTTAGGCATGCTGGTGGGGCAGCACTGGATGCTGCCGCCACTATGGCAATTCTTTTTCGCTACGATAGTACAGTTTGGTTTGGCATGGCCATTTTATCGGGATGCTGTAAAATCACTGCAAGGCGGTTTGGCCAATATGGATGTATTGGTGTCATTGGGCACCGTTTCTATTTGGCTGTACTCCAGTGTAATGCTATTGAGCCAGAGCCATCAAGCACACCAACATATCTATTTTGAAGCCAGCGTCATGGTGATTGCCTTTGTATCGCTGGGCAAATATCTCGAACAGCGCACCAAAAAACAAAGCCTCAATAGCATGAGCATGCTGCTGCAACTTACCCCGAAAATGGTACGCAAACAAACTGCTCATGGCTGGCAGCAAGTACCACTGAGCCAGATACAGCCGGGCGATATCCTGCAAACCAATGCCGGCAATCGCATTGCTGCCGATGGCATCGTCTCCAGTGGCGAAGCATGGTGTGATGAAAGCTATCTCACCGGCGAATCCAAACCCTTATTAAAACAGACTGGTGACAAAGTACTGGCCGGCGCACTGCTTAGTAACGGCAGCATTACCTATCAGGCACAAACCCTCGGCAGCCAAACCCTGCTGGGCGACATGATGCAGGCACTGGCGCAGGCGCAAGGCAGCAAAGCACCCATCGCACGGCTGGCCGACAAAGTATCCATGATATTTGTGCCTACAGTGGTTGCCATCGCCGTATTAACCTTTATCCTCAACTACTGGCTTAGCGGCGATTTTAATCAGGCAATTACCCGCGGCGTAGCCGTACTGGTTATTGCCTGCCCGTGTGCACTGGGGCTGGCCACACCCGCCGCCATGATGGTGGGCATGGGACGCTCAGCACGTTATGGCGTATGGTTTAAAGATGCCGCCTCACTGGAGCGTACCAGCCAAGTAACTACCGTTGTACTGGATAAAACCGGCACCCTTACCAATGGCAAGCCACAGATTATTGCCCAATGGTGCGCTCCCAACAGTAACTTTAATAGCCAGAAAATTCTGCAACTGGCTGCTGCCGTAGAACAGCTTACTACCCACCCACTGGCACAGGCCATCATACAGGCAGCGCAACAGCAGCAACTGCCTGTGTTAACCGCCACCAACAGCCATAGCGATATCGGGCAGGGGACACAGGCACAGATAGCTGGTTACGGCAATGTCAAAGTGGGCAATCCAGCCTATTGCCGATTCAGCATTCCGCAGGAGCTGATAGAACAGCAAATCTGGCAGATTGCCAGCATCGTAGTCGTTGCCATCAATGAAGAAGTGGCTGGTGCATTTGCCATTGCCGATGCCCTAAAAGAAGATACCATCAGCGCCATTCGGCGCTTACAGCAACAGCATATCGACATCCAGATGATGAGTGGCGACCAGCACAGCATCGTCGAACATATTGCCAGACAACTGGGTATCAGCCATTATCAGGCACAAATGAATCCGCGCGCCAAAGCTGAGGCAGTACATTTACTGATGCAGCAGGGCAAAGTTGTGGCCATGGTTGGCGATGGCATAAACGACGCACCAGCACTGGCCGCAGCCGATGTCAGCTTTGCCATGTATGGTGGCGCAGATGTCGCTACCAATACCGCTTCGGCCACCTTAATGCGCCATTCCGTAACCCAAGTAGCCGACGCCCTTGCCTTAGCCCATGCCACCGTACGTGTGGTGAAACAAAATCTGTTTTTCGCCTTTTTCTATAATATTCTTGGTATACCCTTGGCCGCCATCGGCTGGCTTAGCCCGGTTATCGCCGGCGCAGCTATGGCGATGAGCTCCATCTCCGTATTACTCAATGCTTTGCGATTGCGTACAAGTAAACTAAATTAACAATCTGGATACTGGCAGACAGACATATTTCTGTAATCGCTGGTAGTCAGTCATCTATAAAACGCCAAAGTGCTGTAATAAAGTATCCAGAAATTAACCAGATAAAATTTTAATAGTATTTCTGGCACAAAAATTTAGCCAGTATGTGATTTAAAATAAATATATTTATATATAGGTAAATATAATTTTAACTAAATTAGCATTAGAGGTGTAAAAGCTATCTTTAAACAACTTGGCATATTGATAGCTAAAGGGCAATTTCAATTTAGAAGAGGAAAGACATGAGTACATACGGGCTTAAACTTACAACACGTAGCGGATTGTTTCTTACAGCTTATACACCGATGTTTCTATGCCTCTCAATCTGGCAATTTTGCGAATATAGCAACTATCTGAGCTGGACTAGCTGGCGTGCAGACTATATCACTCATACTTATATGCACTATTTTGGCTTGGCTACCATTCTGTTATTTCTTGCAGTGATTGGTAGCCTTAATACTTATTCTTATCTGAAAAAACTAAGCTATAAAAAAGAGTATTTCCAGAATAAAATAACAATTTTGCAGATAAAAAAATCATTCATGGCTGATCCCTCAATATTAATCGTTATTTTTATTTTGTATAGTGAAATTTTTAACAATACAAAATCAAAGTTAGCATCTAATCTTTGTTTTGCATTAGTATTGATACTTTTATTTTATTACTGGCTATTGATCAAAAAAGCCCCAAAAGATGTTCAAACAGATGCAGAAGTTACATCAGAAAGAAAGCATATACCGTGGATATATCGGATATGGCAAAAAAAATCTGAAAAAGAACATGAAAAAAACCTGAAGAAAAATCAGAATTTGAGCGAAAAGAGGAAATTACAGGATATGTATTTATAATACCATATGCTGTATTTACGCTACTATTTGAATCGTCTTTAAATCAAAAATACCTGTTTATATTTGTAATTGGTATGCTGGGATTGATGCTGATTTATTGTCATAGCAAAATGCTGTTAATCAATCCTATACTTTTTTCAAAATATAATCTTTTTCAGGTCAAATATATAGATAATAGGACAGGTATAGAAGGCACTCGTTTACTAATAACGACTAAAACTAATCTGAAAGAAAAAGACATTGTAAATATAGAAGATATCAGTAGTGAAATAGCCTATATTCCGTCGGGTAGCGGATTTGATAACCGGCATGATTCAGATATGCACAAATAAATAGTAGATTTCTTAATGATAAATTGTTGCATAACCTTTTACGCATAAGAAGCATACTATTGAAAACAAATTAATACGAATCCATTAGCTGTATAAATCACCAGTATTCAGTATAGTAGCATTATCAGCTTATTGACACATCCATAATTAAACCGCAAAATATCTTTGCTGCGTTCAATAGCGCGGCCAGTTTTGACAGGCTGTTTTAGTATGACGGACAACACCGCCAATATTTTATTGCGCGGCTTTATTGTCTGATTTCCGTGCCATGGGTACGCTTTATATAGTGAATCATGGCAGAAGGTTTTTTGCCTACGGCTCATACTGCCTGTCAGTCGATTTTTTTTCTTATGCTTGTCGGTATGTAAGTAGGCTTTTCAAAATTAATAGAATGAAAGGCTACCAACATGAAAGCAATCCAGCAGCTTGTCCAATGCTGTAAACTTCCGCATCTATCACTACTATCCCAATCCCAACCGATTGCAAGTAAAACCAAAAATAAAGCAAGTCAATGCTTGGCCGCTAGCAAAGCCATACAACAGCAAATATCATCCTTGTGCCAAATAGCAAACCAATGCCGAGGTGCACAATGAATCAGCAACAATTTATTGCCGCCAGCCTAAGCAACAGCCCCGCCTTACTGCTCGAACAGGCCAGAGAGCTGGCCATTATTCAGGACAAAAAACACAGCCCCACAGAAAAAGCCCAAATGCTCAAACAGCATGAACTTAACACCATCATCGAATATTGTGAGAGTACCAGCTGCAATATTGATTTTCTTACCAGCACATTAGGCAAACTCCTGCTTGAACGCCTGTATATCCCCAGACAAACCTTGCTGCTGGAGAATCAGGACATGCTCCAGTTTGCTGGCATACTCAATACACTGCTTGCCAGCCTGAAAACCAGTATTAGCACTATTGAAAACAGCAGTAAGATTATTGTTGGTTGTTATCGCTGAAAAAGCGGTAGTCGGCATAAAACGCCTATGGCTGTTAGAGCTATAGGTGTTTTTTGTACCTAGTAGAGTTTAATAGTAATAAAAGCTTTTGTTTTGTATTTTCTTTTAATAATTTAAATAAATCATAAATTTATAAAATGCTAAATAAATTTTTATTAAAGGAGTGTTACTGATTTATTTTTATCCTTTATGATATAATTTCAAATTAAATTAAGCAGTAGTCTGAAATGAATAAATTTGCTGAATATAATCAATATTTAAAAAAATTGATAGAGGCAATGCTTATTAATCAGAATATGCATGACGCAGTTAATCTGGATATCAGTGATGGACTACTTAGAAACTATCTGAGTAAAGAAGAAATTTATTCTGCGGGAGCTTTTTTTACTGGACAGAACTTAGCAACTTTAGTCGTTGATTCTTTAAAGCAACCTATAACATCCTCTTCTGTAGTGCTTGATCCAACTTGTGGTATTGGTAATCTTCTAATTGAATGTTCACGAAAATTAGATATTGAAAAACAATTATCAGAAACTTTGAAAAAATGGGGACATGTTTTATGGGGGTTTGACATTCACAAAACATTTGTAGAGTCGTGTAAGTTGCGTCTTATCATAGAAGCACTATTACGTGGATGCAAATTAGACTGCAGTGTTGTGGAAGCATTGGATTATCTAAAAAATATAAAACTTAAAGACGTTATGAATGTTCAGCCTGATGAACTTGAATCAGTAACCCATTTAATTATGAACCCGCCTTTTAACTTATGGCCTTCACCTGAAACAGGTATATGGAAAAAAGGTAAAGTTAATGCTGCTGGTATAGTCTTTGAACACTTCATTAATTTGGTAAATTTAGACTGTTGTATTAGTGCTGTTTTACCAGACGTTTTACGTTCAGGTAGCAGGTATGAGAATTTTCGTTCAAGCATTGCAGAAAAAATTTCGGGGATATGTGAAGTATGGGGGCGTTTTAATAAGCAGGCTGATGTTGATGTTTTTGTATTATCTGGTTTTAAAGTTGAAAATAAAGGCAATTTTAAATGGCATCAGAAAATATCTGCTGCAGTAATATTGGCAGATGAGTTTAATGTTTGTATTGGTCCATTGGTTCATTATCGAGACCCTGAAATTGGATGTGAATATCCCTATTTGCATGCTAAAAACGTAATTAATTGGAGTGAAATTAATAATATTGACGAAAAACGTCGTTTTAGAGGGCGTGTTATTGCCCCCCCTTTTGTCGTTGTTAAAAGAACATCAAGTCCTTCTGATTTATATAGAGCAGCAGCGGCAATAATCAACGTTGAAGACAAAGCAGTTGCTGTTGAAAATCATTTAATTGTTCTTAAACCCAAATCAGGTAAATTACAAGATTGTATAAAAGTAATGGAATTATTAGCTTCAGATTTTGTTAATAAATATTTAAATGAAAGAATCAGATTAAGACATTTAACAGTAAATGTAATTAAATCTATTCCTTTGTTTTAATTTTTAAATATCTCTTTTCTTCTGCTGCGGTAAGTATTTGCGAATGAAATTCATTTAATAACTCTACGATTACATCTTTTATGTCACTTACTACTGAACAGATATCTGAATTAGGCCTTGTTTCACCATGAGCTATAGCATTTCTATATTGTAAAAGTTTTTCATCGATTATTTGAAATTTCAATTCAAACCTATGTTGAGGAATACCAAGTTGTTCTAAAATTAATTTAAAATTTTCAGATTTTAAATTACTATTAGTATTAATCGTTTTATCAGTACAAACTTTAAATTTACAAGTTAATGAATTATTAAATTCTGTTAGTATCTTACCTCTATGAGAAAAGTTTTTATAATTTAATTCTTGTTGAAAAACACCACCTAAATGTAATATTAAAAAGTTTTCTTGCATATCCTTGCATAAAAGTTTTTGGTTATTTAAGAATTCTAAATAATTTTTTGCGGCATTTTTAATAAAGCCCTCCCAATGAGCATAAATCAATAAAATAGCAGATTTATGCATGATGATATTTTGGGGAGCAATTTCACACTGAATTTTTAAATCGCTTATTTCTTTTTTACGCCATGCAAAGTCTCTATCTAGGGCATCTTGTAAATGAGCAAGAGAATTAATTTTGGCCATTATTTAATAATTTTTTTGCTATATTCAAGGTTTCATCCATTTTTGAGATAGGGCGTGTAGTACTTGGAATTGCATTAACTTCATTAGATGCCTTTTTTGAAAAATCCATAACATTATCTGGGGTAACTGTTTCACCTAATCTGATTTTATTGGCTATGATAATAGTTAAAACTTCAAACATTGGGGTAGAAACTGCCCCTTTGTATTTTTCTTCTTTACTGTGAAATTTTTTAAAGGCATCTTCACCAAGTGATTGATTTATAATTTGGAATGTCTGTTCAAATAGTTTTTGTTCAACTTCATATTGAAATTCAGTATCAAATAAACGAACAACTTCTTCATCGAAATAAGGCCCAATATTAGCATGTGATCTTCGTAAAGATATATCTGGATGCAACTGGATAAAATAGCGAACAACATATTCTTCGTAAAGCGCTTCTTCGCTTTGTTTATCTGAAATAGGCATAGTTGCAAGAAAATCAGGATTTCTGGATAGTTCTTTAATATAGTTAAAAGCTTTTTTATTAACCATAATCAATAAGCAGTTCCGAATTTCTTGGGCTGTAAGTCCAGAACCACCAGTATTTAATCTTTGAAATAGTTCGAATTTGGCATTTGGCTCGCTTTCACGTTTAATAATTTTAATATCAATTTTTTCTCTTTTAAAAATTCTTTGTAATTCTGGAGCCAAGCTTTGCCACGTTTTGCCTTTTAAACTTGGTAAATATCTAGTTTTATCAGTCGATAAAAAATTATTTTCTGGATACTTATCGTCTTTTAATTTACCCATAAATGCTAAAATTGTAGCTATTCGTTGTAAGCCATCTACTACGTCCCATACTCCATCATCGCGTTGTGAAACAAAAATAGAGGGTAATGGAATACCTCAAAAGATAGACTCAATTAAACGGGATTTTTGGGTACTATTCCAACGATATAATCGTTGGAATTCTGGATTGATATCTAGTTCATTGTCATCATATAAATTTGCCAATTCCCCAATCGACATTGGATAGGAATCTGTGTGAATTTTTAAACGTGCACTTTCAATTTCTTTATTTAATGACATATATATCTTTCAATAAAACGCAATTGTGGTTAGGCTTTTTCTGAGCCTAAATACCAGATTGTTATCATATATTTATATCTTAAATACATCAAATTAAAACCTATAAATTAATTGTTTCAACATCTATCTAGGTTTTTTACAACAACACCTTTTCAATCCCCCCATTACTGGCTTTGTGCACAAATTCTTCCTGCCAGTTTTCACCCAGTATATGCTTGGCCATTTCAATCACGACATAATCGGCCTTGATATTGCTGTCATCGCTGTAGCGGCTGAGGCCTTGCAGGCAGGCGGGGCAGCTGGTGAGGATTTTTACTGGTTCGCCCTGCAGTAGTTTGGCTTTGCCTTTTTCGATTTCTTCCTGTTTACGGAAGCGTACTTGGGTGGCGATATCGGGGCGGTTGACGGCAAACATGCCGGATTCGCCGCAGCAGCGGTCGGACAGGGGCACGTTTTGTCCCATCAGCTCGTTAACTACTTTGATTGGCTGGGTGGTTTTGATGGGTGTGTGGCAGGGGTCGTGGTATAGGTATTGCTGGCCTTTGATGCCATCCAGTTTTAGGCCTTTTTCCAGCAGGTATTCGTGGATGTCGAGTATACGGCAGCCGGGGAAAATTTTATCGAAGTGGTAATCTGTAAGCTGGTCGTAGCAGGTGCCGCAGCT
>JAGGIK010000053.1 GCA_024103515.1 Snodgrassella sp.
TCAGCTTCCCGTTGCTTTAAGCGCTTGCTATCCGAGGTTTCTATATCACTGTATTGATCGCACCATTGATAGAAAGTTGAATTCCTCATACCGTATTTACGGCAAATTTTTAATGAGCATACCAATTTCAGCTTTTTTTAAAATAGACACAATCTGATGTTCAGTCATTTTTTCATGTTTAAATTCTCTGTAGGTTAATAAAGAGAATTTGCTACCCTGGTGCTGTACTATTTTGGGGGATAGTTACACCATGTCTATAGTGATGCCTAATGGGATAAACCACGTAGTAATTGCATTTAAATTTTTAGATGCTTGTGTAGTTTCAATAAGTTTTACATATTAAAATAATAAAAATATTCTGCTGAGTAAAAAATCTGGATAGATGATTTTGCATATGAAAAATTGTTTCAGGTATACCTAATATAAATAATAGGATATTTTGTACTCAGTTTTACACTTGTTTTGATATTGAAGAATATATATTTGTCTAGTTGAAGTCTGGTTTGATAGATAAAACAGATAGATTAATTTCTGACCACCTATCTGTTCTATTTGAGCTATTCTAGCGAATTACGCCGCGTTTGGATTGAGTAAAAAATTCTTTGAAGACATGTAATTCGGGAGCTGAATCTGCTTCTGCAATAATTCTGACTTTAGCCTCCGCATAATTTAATCCCTGCCGATAAAGAATCTTATACAGGCGTTTGATGTTAGCGATTTGTTCTGCTGTAAAGTTATGGCGGCGTAAGCCTTCGGTATTAAGCCCAGCAGGTTCTGCGCGATAACCGGCGGCCATTACATAAGGCGGAACATCTTTATGAACCCCAGCCGCAAATGCAGTCATGGCATAGTCGCCAATATTACAAAACTGATGTACAAGTGAGAAACCACCTAGTATTACGTAATCCCCAATGACTACATGTCCGGCAAGTGATGCGTTGTTGGCAAAGACTGTGTGATTGCCAACAACACAATCATGAGCCAGATGTACATATGCCATAATCCAGTTGTCATTACCTATGCGGGTTTCACCGATCCCGGTTACAGTCCCGGTGTTGAAGGTGGTGAATTCGCGAATGGTGTTATGGTTGCCAATAACCAGTTTTGTTGGTTCATCGCGATATTTTTTGTCTTGAGGAATAGCACCTAAGGAAGCGAACTGAAATATGCGATTGTTGCTACCAATAGTAGTATGTCCATCAATAACAACGTGGGATCCGATGTCGGTATTGCTACCTATCTGTACATGCGGACCAATGATGGTGTAGGCACCCACAGAGACGCTACTATCCAGTTCTGCTTTGGGATCGATAATGGCTGTGGGGTGAATCTTTGTCATGTATATTTCCTACAATTGCCCTGTCTGACAAGCTATTTATCTACTTTAATTCAAGTTTCTAAGATGGTTTAAATCACAAACAGTGTTTATTAGTGAAAGATTATTTTTCTACCTGACGCTTGGCACACATTATTTCAGCTTCGGCAGCGATCTGACCTTCTACTAATGCCACAGCTTTGAATTTGCCAATGCCACGTTTATTGGCTAATAGTTGAACTTCGAATTTCAACTGATCCCCGGGTACAACCTGACGTTTGAAACGAGCATTATCTATACCGACAAAGAAGTAAATCTCATCATCCTCTCGACCACCATGACTTAGAATCGCCAAGGTGCCGCAAGCTTGCGCCATGGCTTCAATAATCAAGACACCAGGCATTACCGGAAATCCGGGGAAATGTCCCTGAAAGAATGGTTCGTTGGCGGTGACATTTTTGATTGCGCTTAAGGTTAGGGCTTCGGTATCGTAGTCGATAACTCGATCTATCAATAAAAACGGGTAACGGTGTGGCAATAATTTTTGTAAGGTACGAACATCGATGGGTAAAGACAAATCCATTATTTTATTCCTGAGAGTCGGTTAAGTGGCTGGTTAACTTCGCCAATTGTAGTTCCAATTTTTTTATTTTCTGATTCATTTCGTGCAAATGCCGAATATGAACTGCGTTTTTCACCCAGTCATTGTGCTTCTGTAAGGGAAAAATTGAGGCATAGTGACCACTTTCTTTGATGCTGTGGCTGACTGCGGTAGCAGCACCAATGGTGGTCTGTGGTGGTATGTTCAGGTGGCCACCGATCATGGCTGCACCACCAATGACAGAATAAGCACCTACTTCAGTGCTGCCGGCAATACCAGTACAGGCAACGATAGCCACATGCGCACCGATTTTGCCATTGTGGCCAATCATAACCTGATTATCAATTTTAGCATCATCTTCGATGACGGTGTTTTCTATCGCACCACGGTCAATAGTAGTATTGGCACCGATTTCGACATCATTACCCAATACTACGGCACCGGTTTGTGCTATTTTAAACCACTGGTTGTTCGGTTTGTCCCATGCCATTCCAAAGCCATCAGCACCAATAACACAACCTGAATGCAGTTCTACCCGGTCACCCAGCTGGCAGCCATGATAGATGGTTACGTTAGCATGGATAAAGCAATCTTGCCCAATAGTGCAGTCTTCTTCTATGACGGTACCGGCTAGTATCCGCGTATTATCTTTAATAATGGTTCGCTCACCAATGACAACATGAGCGCCAATTTCACAATTGGGCGCAATTTGTGCCGTTGCGGCAATACTGGCGCTAGGATGAATACCCGCTTTAGGCCGACCACGTGGATGAAATAGACGTGTGACACGCGCGAAGTATAGATACGGATCATCAGTCACGATTAAGGTGCGACCTGTTAATATTTCAGCTGATTTTTCAGTAACGATCAATACGCCAGCACGACTGGCCTGTGCTTCGGTTCGTAGGCGCGGATTGCTTAGAAAGCTGATATCGTTTCTGTTTGCCTGTCGCAGTGAGGTGATATTGGTAATGAGCACATCATCACCACGTAACTGCCCACCAAGTTGTTGCACCAACGCGTTGGCGGTGATCTGATTTACACCCATGAAAATACCTTATGGTTTCTGTGCATTTAATGCTTTAATCACCGCATCGGTGATGTCAAATTTGCTGTTAACAAAGATGGCATCCTGAATAATCAGGTCATAGCCTTCTTTTCGCGCCAGATCAATGATTACTTTATTAGCATTTTGCTGTAATGAGGCAAACTCTTCGTTGCGACGGAGGTTATAGTCCTCAGCCAGCTGCGCAGCTGCTTGTTTATAGCGCTGATCCATTTCCAGCATTTGTTTGATTTTTGCCTCTCGCTGAGATGGCGGGACTTTACCGGATTCGATGACCGCTTTTAACTCCAAACCTTCATTCTGCATGGTCTGAAGCTTTTTCTGGCGTGAACTAAATTCTTTGTCCAGTTGTTTTTGAATCGATTGTGCCTGTATAGATTGCTGATATACGCGACTGGTATCAATAAATCCCAGTTTCTGTATACTCTCTGCTCGGGTAAAACTGCAGAGGAGGCTGGCAATAGCAAACGCAAAAGCAATTTTTTTAAGCATTAATCTGTCCTTATCTAACAGCGATTAGAACGTAGTTCCTAACTGGAACTGAAAGCGCTGTATCTGATCTTCCGGTTTTTTGTGAATGGGATAGGCATAACTGAATTTCAGTGGCCCCATGGGGGATAACCAGGTCAAAGCCAAACCGGCAGAATAACGAGCTTCATTACTCAGGCTGGATTTATGGTTTTTTGAACTGTAAGGATTTTTATCAATAGTTCCATTTTGACGTTCTATAGAATATGTTTTGTTATCCCAAACACTGCCAGCGTCAGCAAACAGACTTAAACGGACGGTATGCTGATCTTTAATGCCAGGAAAGGGGAATAATAATTCAGCACTGGCTGTAGCGATATAATTACCACCATAACTGCTGGCATCACTACTATAACTACCACTTTTATAACGGTTGTAGTATTTAGGTCCTAAGGTACCGGAATCAAAGCCACGTACTGAACCAAGTCCACCACCACTAAAGGCATACATAAACGGTAGTTCTTTAGTTTTACCGTAGCTATCAGCATAACCGAGCTGACCGTACAACATTAGTGTGAAATTTTTGCTGAGTGGAAAATACCAACGCTGATCATGGCTTAAGCTGTAATAAAGTAAATCACCGCCTGGTAGACCACTTTCCATATTGGCATTGATAATATAACCACGAGTAGGCCACACAGCACTGTCGCTGGTGTTACGTCCCCATCCTACAGTACCTTTGAGTATCCAGTTATTCTTGCCATGTTCGTCGACAAAATCCTGATATCGCTGCGGCGCATAATCTCCATATACATTAACAGCCAAATGTTCGACGCCCAAGCCAAAATTAACACGGTCATGTTCGGTGACCGGGACTCCAAGATTCATGCCGGCACCAACTGTGGTGGTTTTATAGTCCATGGCATTACTTTCCGATTTGCTCGGATTGTAGCCACGGTAATAGAAGTTATAACCCAAACTGACCCCATCCGGAGTGAAATAGGGATCAGTAAAGGACAACCCGGCCACTTGACTGACTTTGGAGCGGGATAACTGCAGACTGGCGGATTTACCGGTACCGAACAGGTTGTCTTGCGCAATACCCGCTGACAGGAGTAAGCCATCGTCCTGAGCCCAGCCAGCTGCAACATTGATGGATCCGGTAGAGCGTTCTTTTACACTCATGTCCAGATCTACCTGATCCGGAGTGTTGGGTACTGATCTGATGTCTACTTGCGCATTATCAAAGTAGCCCAATTGCTGTATCCGTTCTTTGGAGCGATTAATTTTGGATACGTCATAGGGTGCCCGTTCCATTTGTCGTAATTCACGCCGCAATACTTCATCACGGGTTTTGTTATTACCTGTAATATTGATCTGGTTAACATATACCTTGCGATCAGGAACAACATTGAGGACAAAATCAACAGTACCATTGCTGTCATTTGCTGTCGGGCGCACGTCTACCTGACTGAATGCATAGCCACTGGTACCCATGCGTTCTTGTATGGCTTTTATGGTATCAATCAACTGACCACGGTTATACCACTTTCCTCGTTTAATTTTAACCAGTTTTTGTAAGGACTCAACTGGTACTTCGCGGGTGTCACCACCAACGGTGACGCTACCCCAGCGATAGCGTTTGCCCTCATCAACACTGATGCTTATAGTCTGGGAGCCTTTGTTTTCGTTACCGGCCACATTGACATCAGTGATACGAAAATTCAGATAGCCATGATCCTGATAAAAGTTATTCAGTTTATCAAGATCTTCTCTAAACTGACCATCAGAAAACCGATCGTTTTTGGATAGCCAACTCATCCAATTATGTTGACTGAGCGACATCTGCTTACGCAAGGTATACGCTGAATAATACTGATTACCATGGAATTGAATGGATCTGATGGTGGTGGTGACACCTTCATCAATTTTTAGCTCGACTGCTACACGGTTACGCTCTAAGCGGGTAACTTTTGGTGTAATGGTAACCGCGGTTTTACCTTTTTGGCGATAAGCATCACGCAATCCATCCATAGCCTGCTGTAATGTTGCCGGATTAAATACTCGTGATTGTCCTAGTCCAAAATTAGCCAGATTTTTTTTGATATCGTTATTATTAATGGTTTTACCACCGCTGACATCAAAACTGCTGATAATAGGTCGTTCAACTACGGTAAGTAGAACTTGGTTACCCATGGTCTCAACACGGATATCATCAAAAAAACCGGTTGCATATAGCTTTTTGACAATATTTTCACCTTCGCCATCGGTAAAGGTATCACCGATTTTCACCGGTAGATAGCTAAAAACAGTAGTCGGCGCAGTACGTTGTAGACCTTCGACCCGAATGTCTTTAATAGTAAACGGCTCGACTGCAAAAGCCAGTGAGGTCATGCCTAAAGCCATTAGACTGGCGGTAATCTGCTTTATTTTCATTATTCATCCAAACAAACGGGTAATATCGTTGAAGAAAGCGACCAACATCAACATTAACATGGCACCCATACCAATACGTAATCCAATTTCCTGTACGCGCAGGCTTAAAGGCTTTCCACGTACCCATTCGACAGCATAATACATCAAATGTCCACCGTCTAACATGGGAATTGGTAATAGATTCAACACACCAAGACTGATGCTAACCAAAGCCAGAAATTCGGTATAGCTTTGCCAGCCCAGTGCGGCGGTTTTTCCAGCCACATCAGCAATTGTCAGTGGTCCAGACAGGTAATGTAAAGAAGCCTGACCGATCAATAATTTGCCAAATAGTGACAAAGTCATGCTAATGTAATTCCAAGTACGCTTGAAAGCTAATCGAATAGATTGCATCAGATCAGGCTGATAATGTTGGCGGATCTGATTATCCCAAACTTCATCACGCATCGCACCCACGCCGACTTGACCTACAATTACACCATCCTGTTGGATAGAATCAGGGCGCAGGCTGGTAGTCTGAATCTGATTATTGCGCTGATAGCCGATATCTAACTTTGCACCAGCATTAGCGCGAACAATATCCACCCAATGCTGCCAACTGGTTACCTTGTTGCCATTGATAGTCAACAATGTGTCTCCTACCTGCAATCCAGCTTTTGCAGCCACACTATCGGGCATTACCGCACCGATACGATTAGTAACTTTAAACGGCATCAAGCCAATATAACCAGACTGAGCAGCCTCATCAGCCGCCGAGGTTCCGGCAATATTCAGTTGCCGAAAGGCAAGTTGTCCACCGGATGTAGTAACAGCTACTTTCACTACACCGCTATCCAGATTTAACATAATTTTGGTTTGTGCATCAGCCCAATCAGTCACCGGTTGGCCGTTGACGCTATCAATACGATCCTCTGACTGAAATCCGGCATTTGCCGCCACACTGCCCGGTTCCACCATACCGACCCATGGCTTCAGCTGAGTAATACCTCCAATGCTATAGCTGGCAGTATATAATATTATAGCCAGAATCAGGTTGGTTAAAGGACCAGCAATCACAATAGCAATCCGTTTAAGTGGATGCTGGCGATCGAATGCATATGGCAGATTAGCTTCACTGACGTCACCTTCCCGCGTATCAACCATTTTTACATAACCACCTAATGGAATGGGTGCAAGACACCACTCAATACCAGCACCAGTGCGAGAAAAAAACGGTTTTCCAAAGCCAATGCTAAAGCGTAACACTTTCACACCACACAGTCGCGCCACAATCAGGTGCCCTAATTCATGCAAACTCACTAAAAGTAAGATTGCAACAATAAAAGCAATGATGGTTAACAACATGGTCTCTCCGATTTTTTATTTGCAAGTATGAGTCTTTACCCATTTTTGGGCAGAAATTCGCACCTGCTCATCCAATACTAACAATTCTTCAATACTTAACGCAGGTTGTGCACTGAATAATTCTAAGCAACTATCTACTAATGATGCAATATCGATAAATCTAATCTGTTTATTAAGAAACGCTGCAACCGCGATTTCATTAGCTGCATTCAAAACACATGAGGCAGCAGGATAATTACTATGCAGTACATCATAAGCCAGTTTCAGACATGGAAAGCGATTAAAATCTGCGGTCAGAAAATGTAATCCGTTTAACTGGGTAAAATTTAAGTGCTTGGCGCCGGAAACGATTCGGTCAGGCAAACCCAGACAGTGGGCAATCGGTATACGCATATCAGCTTCACCCATTTGTGCCAAAACTGAACCATCAATATACCTAACCATACTATGTACCACACTTTGTGGGTGAATAACCACTTCAAGCTGATCAGCAGGCGCATTGAATAACCAATGTGCTTCAATCAGCTCCAGTCCCTTATTCATCATGGTGGCAGAATCAACTGAGATTTTTTGCCCCATGCTCCAGTTTGGATGTCTGACTGCTTGCTCGGACGTAATACCGGCAAAATCACTCAGTGCAGTGTATAAAAAAGGGCCGCCTGAGGCAGTGAGTATTAAGGATGCTATTCCCGCCTCACTTAGGTCTCCTCGATAATCTTTAGGTAAAACTTGATAAATAGCATTATGTTCGCTGTCAACCGGCAGTAAGCGCGCGCCATGCTCATGTACCGCCTGCATAAATAATGAACCGGCCACCACTAAGGTTTCTTTATTGGCCAGATAAATGGTTTTACCTGCTTTAGCTGCTGATAAAGTAGGCATCAGTCCGGCAGCCCCAACAATTGCGGCCATCACTGCATCGGTTTCATCACTTTGCGCCACTTCACATAGTGCTTGTTCACCAAATAAAACTTCAGTAGCGCAAGAAAAAGTGTGCAAGTGTTTTTGTAATCTGGCCGCATCCGCTTGTTCAGCAACAACAGCATACACCGGTTGATAACGCAGACACAGTTCAGCTAAGCGATCAATCTGTCGATAAGCTGTCAAGGCAAAAACACTAAATCGGTTAGGATGACGATTTATCACGTCAAGAGTATTCAGACCGATGCTACCTGTAGCCCCAAGAATAGTTATGGCCGTTTTACAATGACTACTCATATTCAAATCACTTTTACACTAATGCGGTAAGCCAGCGCAAAGCGGCATAAACACTTAATACAGCAATCATAGAATCAACCCGATCAAAGACTCCACCATGTCCCGGCAAAAGTTGGCTACTGTCTTTGACACCTGCAGTACGTTTAAGCCAACTTTCCAGCAAATCACCAATAATACTGACTGTGGTTAGAATAAGTCCCAGTAAAAGGGTTTCCCATAAAGGCAAATTCACAGGTAACCAGCCTTGTTTTTGTAATATTAAGGTGTAGATCGACACAAAAATAATCGCACCAATTGCACCCTCCCAGCTTTTATTAGGGCTGATGTTTGGTGCCAGTTTGTGTTTACCCATGGTTCGACCACAACAATATGCAGCTATATCTGCTATCCAGATCAGCGCCAGTACTGACAATAAAGACCAGGCAAAAGCGCTATCAGGCCGTAGAGTGATTAATGCAAACCAGAAAGGAATCATTAATATCCAGCCAATCATGACGCCCAATAAGTTGGCTTTGATTTTCCATTTAAATTTCAACCACAATGGAACGATAATTAACCAGAACAACAAAATTAGCCACTGTAGCCAAGTCACAAGCCGGATATGCTCAACATAAAGATAGAGGCCACCACAAGCAGTGATGAGCAAATAAGCTCCATTCTGTAGCTGATTGAATCCGGCAATACGCGCATATTCCCACAATGCCAGTAAACTCATGAACCCGCAGAATGCAGCCCACAAAGTATTATTTGCCCAAAACAACATTCCTATCATTAAGGGTAATATAACTAAAGCCGTGAGTATACGTTGTTTAAGCATAGGTTTTTAAGGGCGCTGTTCGGCTGCGGGTAACTGCTCTGAAGTACGGCCAAAACGACGCTCCCGCTGTTGGTATGATTGAATGGCCGTAGTCAGTTCGGCTTTATCAAAGTCTGGCCATAATACCTGAGTAAAATATAATTCGGTATAGGCTAGCTGCCAAAGTAAAAAATTACTGATACGAGTTTCACCACCAGTACGGATAAATAGATCAGGTTCAGGTGCATCACCAAGTGATAAATACGGCAGAATTGACGCTTCGGTGAGCTCTTTTTCACCGAAGCGAATAGCTTGATTGACTGCTTGAAGAATATCCCAACGACCACCATAATCTGCTGCAATAGTCAGGGTCAGACCTGTATTATTCGCTGTCAGCGCTTCAGCTGCTTCAATGCCGGAAACAATTTCTGCCGCAAAACGGCTACGATCACCAATCACGCGCAAACGTAAATTATTTTTATGCAGTTTCTGCACACGTTTCTGCAATGATTGCAAAAACATTCCCATCAGAAAGTTAACTTCATCTAGAGGCCGACGCCAGTTTTCAGTAGAGAAAGCGAATACCGTCAGATAACTAACGCCCATACGCGAACAATTGGCGGTCATTTCTTCCAGCATTTCCAGCCCTTTTTTATGTCCCATTATGCGGGGCATCAGGCGTTTTTTAGCCCAGCGCCCATTACCATCCATGATGACAGCAATATGCTGTGGAATATCGGTATGAACGGGCACTTTTTGAGTACTACTGATAGTCAATGTACTTCCCTTTTCAGCCAGATTAGGTCTAGATGGCCATTAAATCTGCTTCTTTTGTGGCCAGCATTTTATCAATATCTGCAATGTATTTATCAGTGACCTTCTGAATACATTCTTCACCACGACGTGCTTCATCTTCACTGATTTGTTTGTCTTTCAGCAGACGCTTAAGATCATTATTGGCATCACGACGGATGTTACGTACAACTACTCGCCCTTCTTCTACTTCACCGCGCACCACTTTAATCAGATCTTTACGACGCTCTTCAGTCAGCATCGGCATCGGTACACGAATCAGATCACCCATAGCGGCCGGATTCAGCCCCAGACTTGAATTGCGTATGGCTTTTTCGATGGCTGCGCCCATTTTACTTTCATAAGGTTTAACACCAATGGTCCGAGCATCAATCAGAGTCACACTGGCAACCTGACTGATTGAAACCATACTACCATAATATTCTACTTCCACCTGATCTAGCAAACCGGTATGCGCGCGTCCAGTACGAACCTTGGAAAGGTTTTCGCGCAATACTTCGATAGATTTCTGCATTTTGGTTTCAGCAGTTTGTTGAATTTCGTTAATCATGAACATTCCTGTCTGATTCGGCTGCGTTAATGTCATTCCGGGCAGACACTCTGCTACCGGTAAGCGGCAAACGCGCATACTAACTCAGTTATACACGTAGCCACAAGCTTGTTAAGCAATTGGGTTAAATTAGACGTGTACCAAAGTACCGACATCTTCGCCCATAATAACCTGTTTTAATGCCCCCGGTTTAAATATGCCGAATACAACAATATTTAGTTTTTGCTCTCGGCACAACGCAAATGCGGTGGCATCCATCACTTTGAGATTCTGACTAATCGCCTCATCAAAAGTAATCTGCTGATAGCGTTTAGCCTCAGGATTGGTTTTAGGATCTGCCGCATATACACCATCAACATTCGTTGCCTTCAACATAATATCACAATTCATTTCCACGCCGCGTAAACTGGCAGCCGTGTCAGTGGTAAAAAACGGATTGCCCGTACCTGCTGCAAAAATTACCACCTTACCTTCCTCCAGATATTGAATCGCTTTCGGACGGGCATAAGTTTCAGCCACTTGTTGCATACTGAGCGCGGATTGCACTCGAGCCTTAACATTCTGACTTTCAAATGCTTCTTTAAGCGCAAGCGCATTCATTACTGTAGCCATCATGCCCATATAATCAGCGGTAGCTCGCTCCATGCCTTTGGCTGATTGTGCCATGCCTCGGAAAATATTACCGCCACCAATGACAATAGCCACTTCTACTCCCATATTGACTACTTCTTTAACCTGAGCCGTGATTTGCATGATGGTGTCGCGATTAATACCGAAAGCATCGGGACCCATTAAAGCTTCGCCGGATAGTTTCAATAAAACTCGCTTATATTTTGCTGGTTTAATCATGATCGCTCTTTCTGTAATTTTCCCACCAGATAGCCTTTACTACTGCTTTAATTTTAAATTATACATATAGAAACTTTTATTTCAGCTATCTATTTGCTTTAAAACAAATGGCTCAAAAAAAAGCACCCTGATTCAGGAATCTGAATCAAGAGTGCCCATAGCATTAGCTACCTTATACTTTAGAAGCAGCGGCTACTTCAGCTGCATAATCCACTTCTTTTTTCTCAATGCCTTCACCTACGTGGAATGCCACAAAACGATTCACAGCAGCATTTTGTTCTTTCAAAAATTTTTCCACAGTTAGATCGGGATTGATGACAAACTGCTGACCAAGCAAGGTAACTTCTGCCAAAAACTTCTGCACACGCCCATCAACCATTTTCTCAATAATGTTGGCAGGTTTACCAGAAGCAGCAGCCTGTTCTTCATAAATATGACGTTCTTTAGCAACCAATGCTGGATCCACTTCAGCAGCTGAAACACATTTAGGTTTAGATGCTGCAATATGCATCGCCACCTGACGAATAGCCTGAGCATCACCACCTTGATGTTCAACCAGTACCCCGATTTTGGTACCGTGCATATAAGTAACCAGACTATTATCGGTTTCAATGTACTCGAAGCGGCGAATAGTAATATTTTCACCTAGTTTGGCAATAATGGCTTTACGGGCTTCTTCAATAGTTACGCCGTCATCAGTTTTCACTTCAGCCAATACCTCAAGTGTTGCAGGGTGATGTACGGCTACGGCTTTCGCCACTGCCTGCGCAAATGCCATAAAACTGACATCTTTAGCCACAAAATCAGTTTCACAGTTGATTTCAGCTAATGCACCAACCTGACCATCAACATATTCAGCAACAACCCCTTCTGCTGCAGTGCGGCCAGCCAGTTTTCCTGCTTTGGCACCAGATTTGATGCGCAAAATTTCTTCAGCCTTTTCCATATCGCCGTCTGCTTCTACCAATGCTTTTTTGCATTCCATCATACCCAGACCAGTTGCAGCGCGCAAATCACCTACCATTTTTGCAGTAATTGCAGCCATGTTTGACTCCTTGAATTTGATTACATCCTGCCGGTTAAATATCCGACCGGGAAAATTATTTAAAAAAAGGGGTACTGATGTCCCCTTCTTTTACAAAAACTGTAAACATCAGATTATTCAGCAGCAGCGGCAGCAGCCTTTTTTTCTTCAGCGGCTTGTGCAGCCTGAACTACTTCCTGTAATGACTGAGATTTACCTTCCAGAATAGCATCGGCGATGCCACGGCAATACAGACGAATTGCTTTAGCAGAGTCATCATTACCCGGAATCACGTATTTAACATCATCAGGGCTGTTATTGGTATCAACCACAGCAATGACCGGAATACCAAGTTTAGCAGCTTCTACTAGCGTTCCTTTTTGGTACCCAGTATCGATAACGAAAATGGCATCTGGCAGGCCTTTCATGTCTTTAATACCACCTAAGGAGCGTTCTAACTTAGCAACTTCACGCTGCATTTCTAGAATTTCTTTTTTACCGTAGCCGGCTTCAGTAGCATTTTCCAGCGCAGTAGTTTTTTCTTCCAGACGTTTGATTGACTGTTTTACGGTTTTATAGTTGGTCAGCATACCACCCAACCAGCGATGATCGACATATGGGGCACCAGCACGGGTAGCTTCTTCTTTGATAATGTCGCGAGCCTGACGTTTAGTACCAACAAATAATACCGTGCCTTTATTGGCCGCCAGACGACGTACTACATCCTGAGCTTCCACAAACATCGGCAAGGTTTTTTCCAGATTGATAATGTGGATTTTATTGCGTGCACCGAAAATGTATTCAGCCATTTTCGGATTCCAGTAACGGGTTTGGTGACCAAAGTGAACGCCTGCCTCCAGCATCTGGCGCATAGTAACTTGTGACATAATTGTTATCCTTAAAAGGGTTAAAGCCTGACATCGCCACGCATAGAACTCTTGATAGAGCACCCTTTCGCGTACGATGCGAGCGTTACATAAGTATTTTACTAAGGTAAAACAGATAAATGATACAAAAAAAAACTGGTTTTCACAAGTGGGTATAAACAGTAATATGTTTAGTCAGGCAAGCTTAATTTCTCGATCCCCATTTTAATAAAGTGATTTTGATGACTATTTATGCGGACAAACAACAACTAAGACAAAAATTACGTCAGATGCGCAAAGCATTGAACCCGGTCAGTCGGATGACAGCAACTAAGAGGGTTAATCGATTACTCTACCCCTTTATCCGTCGTCATAAACGCATTGGCGCTTACTGGGCAATGGGCAGCGAACTTTCACTTTTGCCATTAATTGTCACAGCACAGCATCGTGGAGCAACCGTTTATCTACCCTATATTGAAAACAATAAACGCCAATTATGGTTTTCCCCTTGTCCATACCTAGCTAGCCAGCGCATGACCAAGCGTTTTCTGCGTCAGCAAAACTTGTATGCACACAAACGTAGAATACCTCAATTCAGTGGTGACAAAATTCGCGCACATAAATTAAATACCCTACTTATCCCTTTACTCGGCATTGATTCTCAAGGCCACCGTCTTGGACAGGGAGGTGGTTATTATGATGCCACCTTAACCACTCATCATCAGGTTAAGCCAAAATTAGTTGGTGTCGGTTTTAGCTGTCAGCAAGTAAAAAACATCGCTACCGAACAGCACGATATCAATATACCAATCTTTGTCAGTGAAAATGGCTATCAGTATTTCGTTAATACTGATCTGTAAATACACTGATGTAGTGCCTATAGTCATACTCACCGCGACTAAAGCTTCAATGCTGGCATCGCTATACATAAATCTATCTGGTATAGCTATCTAAAATAGATGAAAAATAATATAAGAAATGTAAATACCCCATTGTTAGTACAAGCTTCAAGTGGAAAATCATACTGCTTGTTTTAGTGTTTTATACTCAATCGGCGTCATATTATTTAGTGCTTCATGAGGTCTTTCAGTATTATAAATG
>JAGGIK010000054.1 GCA_024103515.1 Snodgrassella sp.
ATCCTTTCATCACCCCAATCAAATGAATTGTGGTGGCCTGCTTGGGATTCACCGGAAAAAATGCCATGCCAAAATTCATAGAAGACGAAACATGGATAAGTTTTTTCCATCCTCAGGAGAGTACTTTTACTAAGTCGGTCATTGAAATAATTCGTCAAGTGTATGAAAAACAAACGTTGCGGGCATTACTTAAAGAGCGCTGAGGCAATTAACATGCAGAATAGTATGATTAATACGTATTGTTATTTAATTTAAATCAACATTCATACCGCAATAGAAATCTTTATATTAAAGGTTTCTATTACGTACTTACTGATACTATTATTGGCAATGACTATATTTTTATGCAGATGTTAGCTAAGCTAAGCTTACAATCCCAGCTTCAAGAGGAAATCATAACAAAGTTTTAGTACCCACCCAGGCAGGTAAAGTTTGGGCTAAGCAACAGCAAGAAAGCCATTGTGTTACGATTGTCATGAGCTGTGCTATTGTTGGCTTAAGTTGTTATGCTGACGATGATCAACCTAAGTTAGCGGAGAATGTGCTGATGATGGTGGTACTCAGTGCGATCACCGACAAGTATTGATGCAGGGGGGCTTGTCCAAGTGTTTTAATCACATCAGCAAGCTCAGCTATAACTCGGCTATACCTGAAACCATAAACGGATTTAGCGGGTTATTGTGAATTAAAGCTTAATCTCAGGGTACAGCGTAAACAGCCTATTGCTCCGCGAAGTCCAGAAAAACCATTGCCACCCAAAAAATAAGGCGAATGCCGGACAATGGCTTTGATGCGTGACAGCCGTCTTCATCCACGGCAGTTTAGAACTTTCAATGTGATAGATGACTTTAATCATGAGGTGTTAGGCATTAGTATGTATGGTGGTCAGTTTACTGGCTAATAGGATGAGCCGTTATTTGGATAAACTGGCCGAATATTATGCTTATCCAGTCAAAATACGCGTGGATAATGGAGCAGAATTCACCGGAAATACCTTCACTTATTGGGGAAAGTCACATGGTATCAGTCGAGATGATATCCAACCAGGCAGCCCATAGCAAAACGGGTATATTGAACGATTAAATCGAGCATATAGAATAGAAGTAATAGATTTATCTCTATTTAATAACCTAGGTAAAAATAAAAGTAACCGAAGAATAGCCAAGCATTTATAACACCAAAAACCGCTTGAAGCATGAAATATATGACGCCGATTGAATATACAACCCTAGGACGAGCAGTATTATTTTCCACTTGAATCTGGTACTAAGTTTGGGGTATTTACAAACTCAATCCCAAAAATCCATAAAAAAATCATTGATACACACCCAAAGAGTTGAGAAAAAATTCACTTTGATAGTGATGATAAAGAATGAAATAATTATATAAAACAACCTAATTCATATAGTGACAAATAAAAAATTACCAATCCCCAAACCGGAGAATCATCTTCTTTAATTACATTTAAAATACCGCAACCAAGGATTGAACTGGCCAGATTGAAGCAACTGTCTACAGACACATATCAAAGCAGAATGTAGTAAAGAAGAATAGAAATTGTTTATAAATAGCCTTTCGTAGTAGAAAGCTGGATATTAAATATTAACTTATTTACGATTTTTATTTGATGTTAAAATACAATATTCCCTTTAGCCCAAGCGCATCAAATAACATAGAAACATTGCACCCTCAACAACTTCTTTCATACAATGCAAACATTAATTATTAATTGCCTTTAAGGATTAGAGTTATGCTGAATAAAAACTTTTTTGATGACATCAGCAGTAAAATCAGCGATACCATCGCCAACAGCCCCATTAAAGATATGGAGCAGAATATTAAAGCCATTCTCAGCAGCGCATTTACCCGCCTCAATCTGGTTACGCGTGAGGAGTTTGATATTCAACAACAGTTATTATTGAAAACACGTGAAAAACTGGCACAATTGGAAGCCGAAGTCACTGCATTGGCTAAAACAATGTCAGACGATAAACTACCTACCAATGACACGTCCACTGAACCGGTTGATACAGACAACACACACACCGTCGATTAAAGGATAAGTGCATGACATGGGCAGTAGTGTACAGCCGTGCTTTAGCCGGCATGGCAGCGCCATTGGTAGAGGTTGAAGCACATTTAGCGAACGGCTTGCCTTCATTTAATATCGTGGGCCTACCCGATACAGAGGTAAAAGAAAGCCGTGATCGTGTACGTGCAGCCATTACCCAGTCTGGTTTCGATTTCCCAGCAAAAAAAATTACTGTTAATTTGGCTCCGGCTGACTTACCAAAAGAATCTGGGCGCTTTGATTTACCCATTGCAATCGGTATTCTGGCTGCCTCTGGTCAACTTAATCAAAAAAATCTACATCAATACGAATTAGCCGGTGAGCTGGGCCTATCTGGTCAAATTCGTCCGATCCGAGGCGCAATTGCCATGGCATATGCAGCTCAACAACAGCAACGTGCCTTTATTTTGCCAGAAGCAAACGCATTACAAACTGCCCTGTTAACTGAAACCCTCGTATATGGTGCACGTACATTAAATGAAATTGTTGCACACTTTAATCAACTTCAACCTATGGTTGCGGTAGAGCACCAACAGAGCTTGCCGCAATCAAACTGGCCTGATTATCCAGATATGGCTGATGTACGTGGACAACAGACCGCCAAGCTCGCATTAGAAATCGCAGCTGCCGGCGGACACAGTTTATTAATGTCTGGCCCTCCTGGCACTGGTAAATCCATGCTAGCTCAACGTTTACCCGGTATACTGCCACCATTGACTGACAATGAACTGATCAGTGTCTGGTCACTACAATCACTGTTACCACATGAACAACAGCAGTATCAACATATTCGCCCATTTCGCTCACCTCATCATAGCACATCAGCAGTGGCACTGGTTGGTGGCGGTTCAGACCCAAAACCAGGTGAAATTTCCTTAGCTCATTACGGCATCCTATTTCTGGATGAATTACCGGAATTTGATCGCAAAGTACTGGAAGTCATGCGTGAACCACTTGAAAGTGGTGAAATCCATATTTCCCGTGCAGCCCGGCAAGCCACATATCCTGCGCGTTTTCAATTGATTGCAGCTATGAATCCTTGTCCGTGCGGATTTTTTGGTCATCCTAAAAAGGCCTGTCAGTGCACACCAGATGCGATCGCTCGCTATCGCAACAAAATTTCAGGTCCTTTACTAGACCGTATCGATTTGACCATAGAAGTTCCCAGCCTGACTACTACCGATTTATTACAGCAGCCCGCTGGTGAAAACAGTGCCACCATTCGTCAGCGCGTTGAAGCTGCTCGCCAGCGACAATATCAGCGCCAAAACAAAATAAATGCTCAGCTCAGTAATCGCGAACTGGATGAAGTAGCCCTCATCTCGGACTCAGCCAAACAAACACTCGCCGCTTCTTTGGAAAAATTATCTTTGTCTGCGCGCAGCTTTCATCGACTTTTACGCATTGGTCGCACTATTGCAGACTTAGCTGGCGCATGCGAGGTTGAAACAACTCATATATTACGCGCCATAAATTTCCGTCGTGCTTTATAATAGCCGCCTTGAGAGTGCAGAATAATTAAATACTGTGCGTTACTTCTCCGTCAATTTTGCCAAAATAGCGCTAATTTAAAGGCTTTATCATGCACACAAATGCTAAAACCGGACAAACCGGTAAAGGTGTAACCAGTTTTATTGTCGGCTTATTGATTGCCACCGTCATCATAGCTGGTATTTTATATTTCCTCAGCAACAGTAAATCTGATTTCAAAAACCCAGCAGTCAACAATAACAAGCCTACTACACCGGAAATACTGACTCCACATAGTTCCTCCATGCCTGATTTACCTTCTCCGGCCATCCCGCCCAGACAGTCAGCCAGTGAACCAGTTATAGCAGCTTCACAGCCTGCCAATGCTGAAATACAGAATATAGAAAATCATAATCCCAATCTTAACCATCCAGACATACACAAGCCTACGCAACAACCCAATCCAGTCAGACCCGACAATCCTCCTGTGACACCGGAACAGATATTAAACAGTGGTAGTATCGAAAAAGCACAGCACGAAGTGAAAAAAAAGAAAAAACAGTCTGATACCAACAAAGTCTACTTACAAATTGGCTCATTTAATAACCGTACCGATGCCGATGCACAACGTGCTAAACTTATCATGCTTGGAATTGACAGTAATATCTCAAACGTCGAGATTCAAGGTAATACACGATATCGTGTCGTCACTAAAACCATGAATCAGAATGAGTCCAATCAGATTCAAGAAATTTTGAAACAAAATAATTTAGACAGTCTCGTAAAAAGTGCCCCTTAGACTTAATCAATACATTTTCTGATAGGACATAAAAATGCTAAAGAAATTCTTCGCCATTATTGCCAGCAGCTTTGTTTTAATAACAGGTATAGCTCAAGCAGCTGTAATCAATAAAGATTACACCATATTAGAAAGACCCATTCCTCAATTGCATAAAAACAAAATTGAAGTTTTAGAATTTTTTGCCTACAACTGTGTTCATTGCTATCATCTTGAACCGTATATCCTTAAAGAAACGAAAACTTTCGCCCCAGATACCTATTTGCGCCCGATCCATGTTGTTTGGGATGATGGTGCCTATTTAAATCTGGCGCGTATCGCTGCTGCAGTTAACAGCAGTGGATTGAAACTAACTGCAGATCCAGCTATTTTTAATGCCATATTCGACAAAAAAATAGAATTATGGAATCCTAAAGTGTTTAATCAGTGGGCGGCTCAGCAAACTGCATTTGATGGTTATAAGCTTATCAAGGCTTACAATAGTCTGGAAAATAGCGCTGAAACCAATAAAATGAGTCAGTTAGCGCGTCAATATAACATCACTGAAACACCAATAATTATTATTGGCGGCAAATACAAAGTTAAATTTTCTAATGGATTTGAAGCTGGAATGAAAACAACACGTGAACTAATTGAAAAAGTCCGCAATGAAAATGGCAATCGGGTAGCAAATATGCGTAAACTACCCAAAAGCTTAGGCGCAACAATCGCCGGAAAAGCCAATACTAACGGTAATGTCAAACCTTAATTTTAATAAGAGTGTGTTCTTAGCTGACACACTTTTATTATGATCGTTACCCCACTTGTAGCATAAAATGTACACAACACTGTAGTTGACATGGAAATCATATTATTTATAAAAGCACTAATATTAGGCGTTGTAGAAGGCCTAACCGAGTTTCTCCCCGTATCAAGTACTGGTCATCTAATTGTGGCAAGTAATTTACTTAAATTTGAAACCACTGGAGAAGTATTTGACATCACTATTCAGCTTGGCGCCATACTGGCCATTATATTTGAATATAAAAATCGCTTTGTCCACATCATTAGCCATATCGGCAAAGAACCAGCTACCAATCGTTTCGTCCTCAATCTGGCTATAGCCTTCATTCCTGCTGCCGTGGTGGGACTGATATTCAGCAATCAGATCAAACACTATCTATTTAATCCTATCAGCGTTGCAACAGCATTAGTTATTGGTGGCTTTTTGATTTTATGGATTGAGAAACGTCAGAGCCGTATTAAACCAAAAATCAAAACAGTCGAACAGATGCGGCCAGTGGATGCGCTAATTGTCGGCATGGCTCAGATTTTAGCGCTCATTCCTGGCACTTCACGTTCAGGCAGCACCATCATGGGCGGCATGTTATGGGGTATTGAGCGCAAAACAGCAACAGAATTTTCCTTCTTTCTAGCCGTGCCCGTAATGATTGCAGCAACAGGCTACGATATGCTCAAACACATTAACGAATTTACTCGGAATGATCTATTATTAATTGCTTTCGGTTTTGTCGCTGCATTTATTTCAGCGCTGATCGCTGTCAAAGCATTATTACGTTTTGTTTCCCACAAAAATTATATTCCCTTTGCTTGGTACCGGATTATCTTCGGCGCAATTATTATTCTGACGTGGTTAACCGGCTGGGTAAAATGGTAAAAACCTACAATGTCACTGGTCTATAAACGTTAATTTGTGATAAAGTTCCCGTTAACAGATCTGAGTAACAGCAACATCACCATATCATATTTTATTCATACTGACCAACAATCAGTATGTTCTGCGTTTGTAAGGAACAACAATGCAGTCTTGGCAGCTGCCCGAAAATATCGCCGACATCCTCCCATCTGCGGCGCGACAAATTGAAAGTGCCAGAGAACAACTATTAGCACTTTTTCGTGTTCATGGTTACGAGCTTGTTAGCCCACCATTACTGGAATACAGTACTTCTTTACTCACCCGTATAGATGAGGGTTTATCACTAAAAACCATTCGCATTGTTGATCAACTTAGCGGTCGGCAACTTGGTCTGCGTGCAGATATTACTCCGCAGGTAGCTAGGATCGATGCCCATCTGTTATCGGCTAATAGCGGCGTCAACAGGCTTTGTTATGCCGGTTCGGTATTACATGCCCGTCCGGATGGCTTTTTGAATACTCGTGAGCCTTTACAAATTGGCGCCGAACTTTATGGTTATGCTGGTATTGAAGCTGATATCGAATTAATCGATTTAATGCTGAAAAGTCTGGCCAAATTTGACATACCCGAGCTTACTTTATCGCTAGGCCATATCGGCATATTTAACGAACTGGCTGATGCGGCTGACTTAGACCCAAATCAAGCGGCAACCTTGTTGCAACTAATGCAAAATAAAGATCGCGAAGCAGTAGAACAATGTGTTCAGCAGTGGCAAGTCAAGCCTAAATGGGGCACTGCTCTGACCATTTTACCCACTTTATACGGCACCCGCGAAATATTGCAAACGGCTTTTCAACAACTGCCAGATCTGCCCGCAGTCAAAGTTGCTTTACAACAGTTGCAGCAAATCTGCAGCGCATTTAATGATCAAGATATTTTTATTGATTTAAGTGAATTAAGAGTTGATACCTACCACACTGGACTACTATTTGCAGTTTACAGTAATGAATGGCCAGATGCGCTTGCCCGTGGCGGTCGTTATGATGGCTTGGGTAAATATTTTGGTCGCAATCGCCCGGCTTCAGGTTTCAGTTTTGATTTACGAGATTTAATCAAACATTTGATTCCAATAGACGAACCACAGAGTATCAAAGTCAGCATTAAAGATGCGGCCGCTGCAAAGCAAAAAATCGAACAATTACGCTTATCAGGTGAATGCGTCATCATCGACTATGCACCGCAAAGCACAGATATCAAAAAGTGTAATCGCCAACTTGTCTGGCTTGATCAGCAATGGCAAATTATCCCTTTAACACAATAACTCAACATCAGTATGAGCAGGTAAAAGCATATGGCTAAAAACGTCGTCGTTGTCGGTACCCAATGGGGTGATGAAGGTAAAGGTAAAATTGTAGACTGGTTAACTGAACATGCCGCTGGCGTTGTTCGATATCAGGGTGGACATAATGCAGGTCATACTCTGGTGGTTAACGGTAAAAAAACCGTCTTACGATTAATACCCAGTGGCATACTGCATGCGGGCAAACGTTGTTTTATCGGTTCGGGCGTCGTAGTATCACCAGAAGCTCTATTAAGTGAAATGGCAGAACTCCAAGCTGCCGGCATAGATGTAACCAAACAACTTACCATTGCGCCCACCTGCCCATTAATCTTGCCCTACCATATTGCATTGGATCATGCTCGCGAAAGTGCTAAGGGCGATAAAAAAATCGGCACCACCGGTCGTGGTATCGGCCCGGCATACGAAGATAAAATTGCTCGCCGAGCAGTTCGGGTCATGGATTTATTTCAGCCAGAAAAACTACTGGAAAAAATTCAGGAAGTTGTTGCTATTTACAATTGCCAGTTAACCGGATTATATGGTCAGCCACCAATGGATCCAATGACAATCTATCAGCAAACCTTAGCGCTGGCCGAACAGATTCGCCCCATGGTTGGGGACGTTTCGCGTGAACTGAACACACTAAATGATCAAGGCAAATCAATACTGTTTGAAGGCGCACAAGGTACTTTCCTTGATATCGACTATGGAACCTATCCTTATGTAACCTCTTCCAATTGCGTGGCCGGTGCTGCAGCTGTGGGATCAGGTGTTGGGCCAACCAAACTTAATTACGTATTAGGAATCGTTAAAGCCTATACGACCCGTGTTGGTTCCGGCCCATTTCCGACTGAATTATTTGACAACATTGGTGCGGGTTTGGCCAAACGAGGCAACGAATTTGGTGCAGTTACCGGTCGTCCTCGGCGCTGTGGTTGGTTTGATGCAGCATTGATGAAGCGTTCAATACAAGTAAATGGCATAACCGGTCTGTGTGTGACCAAATTAGATGTGATGGATGGCATGGACAGCATTAATATCTGCATTGGCTATGATTATAACGGTGAAAAAATGGATATTCTGCCTTGTGGCGCTGATGCCGTAGCAGCGTGCACGCCAATCTATGAAACCATGCCTGGTTGGAAAGAAAGTACATTTGGTGTAAAGACATATGATGCTTTACCAGAAAATGCCAAAGTTTATCTCAAAAAAATCGAAGAGCTATGCGGTGCCAAAATAGCGATGATTTCGACCGGTCCAGATCGCGAAGAAACCATCTTATTACAGCATCCGTATCAATAAACATACAGTTGTTAAAAAAACCCATCGGCAAGATGGGTTTTTTCCTAGGCAGCTTTACCATAAGCACCATTGAGCAATAATAGAAGCATTCTTAGTCAACATCATTGCCGTCAGCAATCGTTTTAACCATTTTCACCTCGGCAAAAGCGGATAATTACATCCTATATAGATAATGAAAAACCAACCATAATAAATGCATTCACAACATTAATGCCGAGATTCAGACAAATAGCTTGCGCCACCATTGATTGAACCGAACCAACCAGCCATCAAAGCCACGAGCTTCACCGATATCCTCCAGTGCAACAACCTCTTTTTCAACCACCACCTGATTATTCTCATCCAGCAATTTTAACATTCCAAGTTTCTGTCCCTTGCGAATAGGGGCAACTACTGGTCTTACAGCTTCAAGCTGCGATTTCAACAGTTTTGCCCCATCTACTGGCATGGTAACATAAGCTGGATGGATAAAACCAACCGGCACACTCGCACTACTGCCTTTATACACACTCAAATCCGTTATTTTATGACCGGCATCATACAGCTTGGCCACATTAAAAGAAGTCAAAGCCCAGCCCAACAACTTACTTCCTTCTGCTGCCCGCGCTTCACTGCTGTCAGCGCCAACCAACACAGCCACAATACTACGTCCATTACGTTTAGAGCTCACTGCAAGATTGTAGCCACCATTAATCGTATAACCCACTGCCATACCATCCACCTTATCATCTCTAAATAGCAGTTGGTTACGGTTTAACTGCGTAATACCGTTATTAGCAAAAGATTTATTTGCAAACCAATGTTGATATTGTGGAAAATCTCTAATCAAAAGCTGAGCCAGTTGCAACAGATCGCCAACACTACTGTACTGCCCTTCAACAGCCAGCCCGGTACAATTAACAAAATGCGTATTTTTAAGACCAATCTTTTCTGCTTGATCATTCATCTGCCGCACAAAAGCCTTTTCACTACCGCTGATAGCCGTAGCCAAAGTTATGGCAGCATCATTAGCTGAAACAGTCAGCATGCCTTCAATGACCGATACGGTTTTCAGCGGCACATCCGGCTGCATAAAAATACGACTACCATCAGTCTGCCAGCCAGTTGACGGCAAAGTGAGCATACTGTCCAGTTTAAGCTTACCACTTTGCAATGCCTGAAATACCAGATAAGTGGTCATTAACTTAGTCAAAGCTGCCGGTTCAATTCGTGCATCCAGATCACGACTGGCCAATAAAGTCCCGCTTTGCTGATCCGCCACTGCATAAGCAGCAGCATTGATATCAGGCACAGGTTTAGCACTAACTAACTGAAAAGCAAAAATAGCCATGGCCATAAATAGCCAATCAAAGATACTTTTCATATTATTAAAATTTCTAAAACAGAAACAGTCATAACCACATTACATTATAGATAAAAGACAATCACTGAATAATACAACTGCTCAACAATTGCCCAGACAACTCAATTGACACGCAATTTAACTTACTTACTCAAACTAAATCTTGGTCAGAAAATTTAATACAATTAGCCAGTCCACCTTTTCAGCTACATCAATAAAATATCTATCAACCCAAGTAACAGCTTTGCTCAATCATATTCACCTTAATAGCCTCATCAACAAATCATCACATAGCTTGAGAGAATCAGCAATAAAAAATCCATCTAACGTAGCTTAATTTACATACCTCCCACTTTAATTGCAAAATAAATATACAACAATTGTACGAGAATAATTAAACCACTGCAGATTAACAAAAACTTATAAAATATAGCAAAAAAAATATATGCAAACAATGAACCCCCACCCGTCAACATAGCAAATTTTTGCCCATTTCCCTAAGAAACCGCTTTACATCTTTTGGACACACCTTTTTTATCTGAGCAACCTATAAATTTTAAAATACCAGCTAAAGTAAATGACTGAGGAAAAAAGCAACAAATACAATTGTGAAAATTACTATGCCCACCAGCAGTATTATAGAAACGTACTTAACTATTTTGGCTAATTTTCAGCAAGAACTTAAACCCACTTATAGTCCTAACATAAACCAGATAAGCCGTTCAATCATCATCAAGCTGCATCCCAAGCTCTTTTTGCGCACCTGCTTTTTGCAGATTGGTGCCGGTCAACATAATATAGGCACCGATGGATATCGCTTAACCAGCATAATCCGGCTGTGACCACACTTTTAAATATTAACAGTCAAGATAGGAGCAGAAAAAATACCGCACCAATACCACATAACTGCACCTTCCCTTTTTCATTAAAGACTCGGAGTAAAATAAATTAGATACGGGCAGAATCGGTATGACGACCAGCCAGACACCTTTTTTAGACCATTTCTGGCGATAAACCGACTAAACACAGAAAGCATAACATAACAACTAACTAAATAGATTAATCATACTATTAACAGCATATACAAAACCCAAATGCAAAATTACCTTGATTCGTAAATTTAACCATTTTATCCTTGGAAAACAATATAAAGTTTTTGTTTAAACTGAATAAACAGTCAATCTCAACAATCTACCTTTGCAGTATTATCCCAACCAGATAAAAGCTCGCTTACAACTCATGATAAAAAATGACCAGCGCCTATCCCCTCAACAAAAGCACGCCATACTCGCTTATCTATAGCAATAAATATCAATAATTTAATCTAGCTAATAGACGATCAAAAAATGAAATCAAATGATAAAATCCTATCATTCAATACATCAACAACAACCTTAACAGTAACAAATCAAAATAGCCCAACATCACTTAATGGAAACCAGTAAAAAATTGTTATTTAGGTAAGAAATACCATAATCGTCAAAACCCCGGCCAGATAACATATAAAATTTCAAATCTTGCTAAAATCTTAAAGAAAAAAATTAATATACCCTACTCTGAATTCTTCCTTTAAAGCACACCTTAACAACTTGAAGATTACAAACTGGAAATACACCCGCATACAAAACATATTATTTAGATGAAACAAATCTTCATCGTTACATAGCGGAAAGATAACAGACCAACTGATGTTCTCTAGAAAAAAACCTTGCCAGATAGACTACCCAAAAATAACGCATATATAAATTTAAAAGCTAGAAAATCAGGATTTAACATACCATATAAGCTAGAGTATAATAATAGACAAAGACTAATTGTATTCACTAAAAAATCATTAAAAGCCAACGTAGCCGAAAATAATACTTTGCTTAAACCCAATTGAAAAATGCAAAACAAAGTAATCCGAACATAATTTACAAATAATAATATTTCCTTACAAAAATTTTTTCCCAATTGAATTGGCCCATAATCTTGATCACCAAATAAAACTTAGCGACTATGATCATAAATCGCGTCCACACAAATCGTATCCAAACAATTGCAAACAATGTTGAAAAATTAAGAGTTAAGCTTTCATTGTAAACACATTGGCACAAAAGCAAGATCCGTAACTTTTGTTAAACTTTTGCAAGAATAAAATTGCTGATATTATTTTATAGACTACAACCATCAAACTTAAATAATCCTTAGCCACCATCAGCCAAACATCTATAAAAACTAAAACCGTTTAGCAAAAAATGAACCTCCAGCAATTTGCACGTATAGAATCTCAGCTATAACTTGCAAGCAAATAAAACAACATACCTATCTAAAGCTGCTTATACCATATAACCTAAATTTTCCATTTAACCCTAACTAAGTATCGTATTCTAATCAGCAGCGTGCTTCTACCCGCAATCACCAAATCAAGTTATTAGAGTAAACTTAACAAATAAATAAAAATCCTTCATAATAGAATAGTCAGCCTAGAGATAATATACAGATACTGATAGAATAAATATTAATATAAACAAATGAAAATATTAGCCAGCCTGTTTAGCAAACAAACCGAATAAATATGTGCATCCTGTATATAAACCTGTTCTTAGCCGTACAAACTTCATAAAAACATTCTCCTTTACTGAAAAAATATGAATGCTCACTCAGATTATCTGACCAAAATACTTAATGCTGCCGTATACGATGTGGCTGTCGAAACACCTTTAGATTACGCCAACAACTTATCGGATCGCTTAAACAACCATATTTGGATCAAACGAGAAGACTTACAGCCGGTATTCTCTTTCAAAATTCGCGGTGCTTACAACAAAATGGCCAAACTGGATGCAACCATCTTACAAAAAGGCGTAATCACTGCGTCAGCTGGTAATCACGCTCAAGGAGTTGCGTTATCGGCTCAGCAACTGGGTTGCACTGCTACCATCGTCATGCCCAAAACCACACCCCAAATTAAAATTGACGCAGTGAAAAAGCGTGGTGGGAAAGTTGTATTAGCGGGCGAATCTTATAACGACGCATACGACCATGCAATGAAATTAGTGGTTGAAAGTGGTTTAACCTATATTCCACCCTTTGACGATCCAGATGTAATCGCAGGTCAAGGAACCATCGCCATGGAAATATTACGTCAGCACCATAAGCCAATTGATGCCGTATTCGTAGCCATAGGTGGTGGTGGTCTTGCTGCCGGCATAGCTGCCTATATCAAAAATGTGCGTCCGGAAATAAAAGTTATTGGTGTAGAAACAGATGATGCTTGTGCCATGAAACAATCGATTGCCGCGAATAAACGGATTGCACTGAAAGAAGTCGGGTTATTTGCTGATGGGACTGCAGTTAAATTGGTTGGTGAAGAAACATTTGCGATCTGTCGGGATTTACTGGACGGTATCATTACCGTTGACACAGATGCAATCTGCTCTGCAGTCAAAGATATTTTTGATGACACCCGCAGTATTACCGAGACCTCTGGAGCACTGGCTTTAGCTGGCTTAAAAACATACATTGGCGAACATAAATGCCAGCAGCAAAATCTGATCGCCATTGCCAGTGGTGCCAATATGAATTTTCACCAACTGCGTCATGTTTCGGAACGTTGCGAACTAAGTGAAAGTCATGAAGGTATTTTTGCAGTAACAATCCCTGAAGAACCTGGCAGTTTTCGACGATTCATTGATTTAATAGGCAATCGCAGTATTACCGAATTCAACTATCGTTACGGTGATAGCCAAAAAGCGCACATTTTTGTTGGCATTCAGAGTAATAATGCAGCCGATCTCGCTCAGATCGCGGCCGATTTAAACGTACATGGTTTACCGACTCTGGATCTGACACATAACGAAATGGCTAAACTGCATATTCGTTATATGGTAGGCGGACGTACTAGCAAAGTCGCCAACGAACGGCTAATCAGCTTTGAATTCCCTGAACGACCTGGTGCATTAGCACGTTTTCTAAATCACATGCAATCTGACTGGAACATCACTTTATTTCACTATCGCAATCACGGTGCAGATTTTGGCAGAGTGCTGGTCGGTATGAATATTCCTCCCGTCGACACCACCAAATTTAGCATTTTTCTGAATAACCTGGGTTATCAATACTGTGACCAAACCAGTAATGCTGCTTATCAACTGTTTCTTAGCGATACCGTAGATAAACCTAAGAATACTTGAGCAAATATAAAATTGAAAATTCCCTTTTTTACAGATTTATCAAATTTATAAAGATTACCAACAAAGGATTTTTTACCATATACAATATCCAAAGATATATAAATACCCCATAGCTAATTACAACGCCCATAGAAAATAACACAATACCCAACCCCAAGCACCATACCCAACCATAACCACTTAACACATATTAATATACTAATAACTATAGATAAAAATAGTTAAATTGTGGCATAATAAAAACAGAGGCAGCGCACAATCAAGCAGTTAACATCACAACTGCT
>JAGGIK010000055.1 GCA_024103515.1 Snodgrassella sp.
ATAGTTGGCATGGCTCCGACCATAAAGCGATATGGATTAGTTATGTGCCATGACATTTTACAAATAGGAAAAGATAAACACCTATCTCAGAATTGGTACATAGTAGAATAAACTTTATATTTCAATACGGAAAAGAATTTTCCAAACCGAAAATGTCCGTACAATTTATCGATTTAAGTCTCATTCAGCTTAATATTCATAATAAATACAATGGCTTGTTGGGTAAAAACTGATCGAATGTACTTTAAAAAAATAACTTATAGAGTATCGCTTGCGAGATGTATAAGATAGATATGGATAAATTATGGCACTATTGGTGGGAAAAGCAAGATTCCGGGTTGAGTTGTCTATAGATAATGATTTATCTTATCCTGCATAATCTGCGTATAATCAGTTTCATTTAGCACGTTTGGCTAATTAGCCAATTATTCTTAAATCTGGCAACCTAATTTACCGGTTATAAAATGGCATTATTATGAAAAATATACTTTCAATTCAGTCTCATGTGGTATTTGGTCATGCTGGCAACAGTGCGACAGTATTTCCTATTCGTCGCTTGGGTGTTAATGTTTGGCCATTAAATACCGTTCAGTTTTCTAACCACACGCAATACCGTCAATGGAAAGGTAATGTGATGGCCCCATCTCATTTACTGGATATTGCAGATGGTATTACACAAATTGGTGAATTAAAAAATTGTGATGCGGTACTAAGTGGTTATTTGGGTTCGGCAGAGCAAGGTAATGCTATTGTTGATATTGTTGGAAAAGTAAAGCAGGCTAATCCATCAGCAATATATTTCTGTGATCCAGTTATGGGTCATCCTGAAAAAGGTTGTATTGTAGCTGAGGGCGTAGCTGAGTTTCTCTGCAATAAAGCATTATCTGTCAGTGACATGATCGCACCGAATTTGTTCGAGCTTGAGGAATTGAATGGCAAGCAACGCATACATAATGTTGATGAGGCTGTTGCTGCCTGCCGTCTTTTGTGCGGTCGAGGACCTCGAGTTGTCTTAGTCAAACATTTGAGTCGTGCCGGTTATCAAACTAATCGTTTTGAAATGTTGTTGGTGACTGAGAATGAAGCATGGCATATCCATCGGCCGTTAGTTGATTTTGGTGAGCGTCAACCCGTTGGCGTAGGTGATATGACCAGTGGAATTTTTCTGGCCGATTATCTGTCAGGTAAATCATTAGTGGAAACGTTGGAGCACACTACATCTGCGGTTTATGCTGTAATGCTCGAAACATCAAAACGCCAGCAGTATGAATTGCAGATTGTGGCTGCTCAGGATGATATTGCTCATCCAAAACAATGGTTTAAAGCAGAAAAAATCGCCTAATCAGTTTGCACATTGATAAGCTGACAAAAAAACACACCGTATAAAATCTGCTGCGTCACTATATTATGATCATGTGATCAGCAGATTTCCTCATCACATAATATTTTCAATCTGAAATTTTAAGATTTAAAAAATAAAATATTTTTTAATCGGTCATCAGAACCTTAAGTTAATTAGACACTAATTACACTTTTAATTTTAGATCAGCTTATTTAAAAACTCACCTCATTAAGATTGATAGCCGCATCAAACACCAAAATCAAAAGGATGTTGTATAAACACAATAAATTAAGTTAATTTATTCTGATCGTAAAATTTTCATTTCTAACACAGTTATCATTATTTTATATATTGTCTGTGGCCAAAGATAGCACTGCCGATGCGCACATGAGTCGCACCACAAGCAATGGCTGTACCCATGTCACCACTCATACCCATTGAAAGCGCATCTGCGCTGAATCCAGCTTGATTCAACTGTTGCAACAATGAATGCATCTGCATAAATTGTTCACGTAATTCTGTATCGCAGCTTCCTGCTTTAGCCACACACATCAGGCCACGTAATTTCAAGCGTGACAAATGACTTATTTTTGTCGCTAGCGCAAACATTGCGTCACTATTTGCTGCTATTCCGTGTTTATTTTCTTCCGCAGCAATATTGATTTCGATGCAGACATTTAAGGCCGGCAAATGTGGTGGTCTTTGCTCATGCAACCGCTGAGCGATTTTCTCTCGATCAATAGTATGTACCCAATGCGCCCTTTCTGCCACAATTCGGCTTTTGTTGGATTGTACATGACCAATCATATGCCAGATAATGGGCAGATCACTTAAAATTACGGTCTTATCTTTAAATTCCTGAATATAGTTTTCACCAAAATTGCGCTGTCCAGCGTAGTATAACGTGGCAATATCTTCGGCTGGAAACGTTTTACTGACTGCAATCAGCTGAATTGGTTGTGGTGAACCGGTTTGCTTGCGCATCTGCTCTAGCTTCTGCAAAACCTGTTGCCAGTGTTTTATCAATCTATTTTCTTTTTGCATAATCAAATACTTTTTTACTAATACCCATAGCCGTTTTCTTGGTATATATCAAAAATTTCACAAATTAGTCAAAAATTTTCATTTTAAAGATACGCTAAATTGTTTAAAATAACCCTAATAATTCTCTGCCTACATTTATAGGCAAGCCTAATGGAGCCCATATGCAACTAACCGATCTGCTGACTTTTGGCGTTAAAAATAATGCATCTGACTTGCATCTGAGTGCGGGTCTCCCACCGATGATACGCGTTAATGGTGATATTCGTCGGATCAACTTGCCTGATCAAACTTCTGAAGAAGTCGGCAAAATGATTTCTTCAATTATGAATGATCAACAGCGTAAAGATTATCAGCAGAATCTGGAAGCAGACTTTTCATTTGAATTGCCTAATGTATCACGTTTTCGTGTTAATGCGTTCAATACTGAGCGTGGCCCAGCAGCAGTGTTACGTACGATTCCAAATAAAGTTTTAACTTTGGAAGAGTTGAAAGCACCGCAAATTTTTAAACAAATAGCACAGCTACCTCGTGGTCTGGTATTAGTGACAGGACCTACTGGGTCAGGTAAGTCCACAACTTTGGCTGCGATAATTGACTATATAAATAGTAATGATGCAGGCCATATTCTTACTATTGAAGACCCAGTAGAATTTGTACATCAAAGTAAAAAATCTCTGGTTAACCAACGACAGTTGCATGACCATACCCACAGTTTTTCCAATGCTTTACGTGCTGCTTTGCGTGAAGACCCAGATGTGATACTGGTGGGGGAAATGCGTGATCCAGAAACCATTGGTCTGGCTTTGACTGCAGCGGAAACCGGCCACTTAGTATTGGGTACCCTGCATACTACTGGCGCTGCCCGTACCGTAGACCGTATCGTCGATGTATTTCCGGCAGGTGAGAAAGAAATGGTACGTTCCATGCTATCAGAAAGCCTACAGGCGGTGATTTCCCAGACTTTATTAAAGAGTAAAGATGGTAAAGGGCGAGTGGCTGCACATGAAATTATGATCAGTACTCCAGCCATACGTAACCTGATTCGCGAAAATAAAATTGCACAAATGAATTCTACTTTACAAACTGGGCAGAAATATGGCATGCAGACATTGGATCAGTGCTTGAAGCAATTAATACGTGAAGGACGTATTAGTCTAGAAGCAGCTCGTGCAAAAGCGGTTAATCCGGATCAGCTGTGATAAACACTTGATGCAAGTTGATACAGAACATTCCATAAACAGAAACCGGTGTTTAACTTAGCACCGTTACATATCAGCAAATTCAATATATATATAAAATTAATGTAATCATTTTATCTTAAGAATTTTTACCGCTGAACAATTACTGTCCAATGGAAGTAGCCATGTAGTTTTAATTTTGTCTGTTACTTTGTTGTCATTTAACTCATGGTTTGAGCTGCAAGCGTTGGCAATTCAAATAGTAAAATATATGTACTCGAATAATTAAAATTATCAAAACAAATAATCATGAATGAAACACAGAATATTGATACCTCAAAGTCTCAATCTTTAAATAATAATGAATCTGCTAGCCGTGAACGTGAAATTATCTGTTTGCACCCGGTACTGGAAAAAATGGCAGAAGAAGCGGTACGGTTAAAGGCAGCTGATATATTTATCAGTCCAGGATTTCCGCCAGCATGGAAAATTGATGGTAAAACCATGCCTGCGTTAACTAAACCTCTTACCGGAGAAGATACTGCTAAAATAGTTATGACAACCATGACTAAGGCACAATGGCAGAAATTTCTGACAGAGCTGGAATTAAACTATTCGGTGATTACTAGAAATGGAGTACGTTTTCGAGTAAATGCATATCACGAACAAGGAAGAATCGGGATGGTGTTGCGGCAGATTAATACCGAAATTCCAACCATTGAAAGCCTATTCTTGCCACCAGTACTAAATGATCTAGTGATGAAAAAGCGTGGTCTTATTATTTTGGCTGGACCAACTGGTAGTGGTAAATCAACTACCATGGCGGCAATGCTGGATTATCGTAATACCCATTCCCCAGGGCATATACTGACCATTGAAGATCCGATTGAGTATGTGCATAAGCCGAAAAAAAGCATTATTACGCATCGAGAAGTGGGAGTAGATACTCTGAGTTGGGATAATGCCATGCAAAGTGCCTTACGTGAAGCTCCTGATGTTGTATGTGTGGGTGAGGTACGCAGTGATGAAAGTATGGAATATGCATTAAAGCTGGCGCAAACCGGCCACCTGTGTTTCTTTACCTTACATGCTAGCAGTGCAGATCAGGCGATTGAGCGTATTATGAACTTTTATCCGGAAGAGCAGCATAAACAAGTTCTGATGGACCTGGCTTTAAATCTAGTATGTATTATCGGACAACGATTGGCGGTAAAAAAAGACGGCAAGGGTAGACGCGCAGCCATTGATTTATTGATCAATACCACTACTATTCAGGACTATATCTACAAAGGTGAGCTATTGGAGATAAAAGAAATGATGGCTAAATGTGGTAGTGAAGGCATGCAGACTTTTGACCAGTGTCTGTTCCAGCTATATGCTGATAGTATCATTGATTTTGAAGAAGCACTTCGTCAGGCTGACTCACCTAATGATTTGCGTTTGCAAATCAAATTATATGAGGAGGGCCAGCGAGGAATAGGTGCTTTAAATGATGGCCCAGATCTAACTTTAATTTAAGGTATACTCTCAAACGGCTATAATAACCAAGGCAAAGTTGCAGCTTTGCCTTTAACACATTGGGGCTGGAATAGCTTCTTTCGAGCCTGCTCAATGAAATAATGAGAATATCCTTATGAAAGCCATGATTCTTGCTGCCGGACGCGGTGAACGTATGCGCCCGCTTACCGATACCAGTCCCAAACCATTGCTAAATGTCGGCGGAATACCGTTAATCGGCCATCACTTACAGCGCTTACAGGCCGCAGGTTTGCGCGATATTGTGATTAACCACGCTTGGTTAGGGCAGCAAATTGAAGCTACTCTGGGCACAGGAAGTACCTACGGAGTGAATATTTGTTATTCCGCGGAAGTAAAAGGTGGTCTGGAAACTGCCGGAGGGATTGCCACAGCCTTACCCTTACTTGGACATAAACCATTTCTGGTTATCAACGGCGATGTATTAACCGATATTGATTTTGCACAAGCCTTAAAGATTGGTGCAAGAATAGAGCAAACAGGTAAACTGGCGCATTTATGGCTGGTTGATAACCCAGAGCACCATCCTGATGGGGATTTTAGCCTCACTCAGACAGGGGACGTAACCATAGAACAACCCCATAATCCAACATTAACCTTTAGTGGTATTGGCGTATATCATCCGGCCTTGTTTAACAATATTCCCCCTCACACCCGAGCCAAACTGGCACCTTTATTGCGTACCGCCATGCAGAAAAATCAGATTAGTGGCGAATATCATACCGGTTACTGGCTGGACGTCGGGACAATAGAAAGGTTACATCTGGCCAATCAATGGGTTAATAAAAATCGTGGCGAATAACTAACACATATGACCAATATACAGTAACATTATTTATTCAACTGGCGAAATCCGCTTTTACAGAGTATTTGATTTTCCTACCCGTATCAATTCTATTTCTATTTTTCCGTAATTAAGTAGTAGTATAAGCATGCAAACACAGCAGTCTGAGCAAACCACAATCCGTATCTTAGGTATTGATCCCGGAAGTCGTGTTACCGGTTTCGGCGTGATTGATGTAATCGGCCGCCAGCACATCTATGTTGCCTCTGGCTGTATTAAAACCACTGTGGGTGCTACGCTGGCTGAGCGTATTCGAGTGATTGTACATAACCTACGGGAAGTTATTGCTACCTATCAGCCAACACAAACTGCTATCGAACAGGTATTTGTCAATGTTAATCCGGCCGCCACGCTGGTATTAGGACAGGCTCGTGGCGCAGCAATAGCAGCATTAACGCTGGACGAATTACCAGTGTTTGAATACACTGCATTGCAAGTGAAGCAGGCCGTAGTGGGACAGGGTAAAGCAGCTAAAGAGCAAGTACAGCATATGGTAGTACAAATGCTGTCCCTGTCTGGTACACCACAGGCAGATGCTGCGGATGCGCTGGCTGTTGCACTCACTCATGCATTACGTAATTATAGTCTGGCCTCCAGAATTCAGCAGGGGCTAACCATTAAATCCGGCCGCTTCCGTTAAGTGCCATGAGCCAAACAACATCCCGCTGTTTTAAGGTGGTTAGTTTGGACATTAAGCAAAATGAATCATCCTGCCTTACCTCTTCCCATAGAAAGCCAAGGCAATAACCAATAATCAACCCTAATTTCTGTATGCTTTAAATTTATAAAGCAATAGGTGGCGATAAATTGTAAATTCATTAATTGGTTGAAGCAGCACACTGTATGGGTGCTGCTGCTCATCTTCATTAACCAGTTTCATTCGACTTAACAGGCCAAATTGCGCCGATTCAAGTTTGGCTGGTCGCACATCCAGACGATCATGCCAAACTCGGTAAGTACCCAATTTACCATTGCGGCGGTAATAAAAACCTGCCAGCGGGTGAGTAAGATAAACCAGTGCTGTTTCGCTGTCAGGAAAACCCTGAAAATGAAATTCCTGAACAGGTTGTTGGCATAATTGTACCTGAGCGGGCACCCAATCTGCCTGTGTATGCATTTCATAGCGTCGGTAGCAGCCAGAATGCGGATCAAAGTCACAATTAAAACTGATTTGGCCCGGATGCCACGGTAGCTTCCATACATGGCGCGGTACCATAATAGTCCACGAATCCAGCGTTGTACCCAAAAACCAGACACAACGTTCTCCAGTAGTGGTATCAATGATGTAAATCCGGTAATTAGTTTGCCCCATGGTGAAAACAGGAAAAGGATAAACTGCCGAGGTAAAATCCACGTCCATAAATGGTACTACTGATAACAAACCCTTTTTCTGACCATCAATCATGACACTATCTAGCTGGAAACGTGACGGAAATAATCCAGCAAACTTATGTGCATCAACCGCATAAGTAATAATGGCAAAATGTTTTAGCTTACAGTCCACATCAATTTCAGATGGGGGCGGACGTAGATGCAGAAAATCCTTGAATTTAAGTGATGCTAGCATATCTGTACCCTTGATTCTTATTCCGAAGATCTAAACAGCATCAAACCCCACTAGTGTTCACCCGATTAAGTATACATACTAATCTTACAAAAACAAGCATAAATTTATATATATTTCTAAAGTAATAATAACTAGCGCACAAAGGTATTAATTTATGTATCGAATAAAAAATATTTTAAATTTCATTAAAAAAACAAAGCTAAATTAAAAATTCATATTGATTAAATTAATAACTACATTTAATATAAATAATATTCCATCACTACATTGAAATAATCAATTGTTCTATAAACTTACTTTTGTCATAATTAATAAAATATAAAATGTAAAGATAATGTAGATGAATGAGCAAGAGCGCTATGCATGGATTGAGCTGGCTTTAACCCCATATATCGGCAGTGAAACATTTCTGCGCCTACTGAATCATTTTGGTTCAGCACAAACCATACTGTCTGCAAGTATTGCTGAAATCAAACCTTTTCTGCATCGCGCGCAGGCCAGCCGGTACTGGCGTAGTGACGAGGCCAGACAGGCAGCAGAAGCCGCTTTAAAATGGGAGCAATCCCACGCCGATGCACGACTATTATTACTGATCGATAATGATTATCCGGCACTGCTAACTGAAGGACTAACACCACCACCATTATTATTTATCCGTGGTAACAGTTCATGTCTGCATCAGCCATCACTGGCCATGGTAGGTAGCCGCCATGCCACACCCCAGGCTAGGCGGATTGCCAGCGAATTTGCTGCCGCGATGGCACAAAAAGGTGTCGTTATCGTGTCTGGTATGGCTGATGGCATTGATACAGCTGCTCATCAGGGTGCTTTACAGGCACAGGGGATGACTGTGGCCATATGGGGTACAGGTATTGATCGGGTTTACCCTGCCCGAAATAAAGCTCTAGCTCAACAAATTAGCAATCAAGGGTGTATTATTTCCGAATTTCCTTTGGGGACCCGGCCGCTGGCCGCAAATTTTCCGCGCCGCAACCGCTTAATTGCTGCATTAAGCCAAGGAACATTAGTAGTAGAGGCGGCAACACAGTCAGGTTCACTCATTACCGCGCGTCTGGCTGGTGAAATGGGGCGCGAGGTGATGGCCGTGCCCGGTTCGATAGATAATCCTTTAAGCAAAGGTTGCCATATATTGATCAAACAAGGTGCGAAACTAGTAGAAAATTTACAAGATATTGAGCAAGAATGCCCATTCCTCTTGCAAAAACCACAATTGCAAGCATATAGCGTCCAGCCAACACAGAACATATTACCAGATGATGTTAGTGGTCAGCAGACTAATTGTAAAGAACAATTAAAGCTAGTAGATCTACCTAACAAAGTTTTAAATGAAATTCAACAAATCGTACTAACAGGTTTAGGTTATGGTGTGGTCCATCCAGATACATTAGTGACCACACTTGGCATTGCTGCTGCAGATGTGTATGCTAATCTTATTGAGCTGGAATTAGATGGCTGGATTACTTCCTTACCCGGTGGTTGTTATCAACGAATTAAATCTTGAAAGGAAAGCAAATGATTGATGTAATTGCCTTTTTAATTGAGCACTTTCAAGATGTTGATGCGTTTCCTCCTCGACATGATCTTGGAGCGCTGCTTGAAGAAGTCGGTTTTGGTGATGAAGAAATTGGTGACGCATTATCCTGTCTGGATAGTTTACGTTTTGAACCCCTGATTCCCGCAACAGCATTACGTGCCAGTACTGGTACACGCATTTATAATGCTGAAGAACTGGATTTGATCCCGCTACCCGTGCGGGCCTTAATGCACTTTTTGGAACAAAATGGCGCATTGAATCCTGAGCAACGAGAATTTGTGCTGAATGCTCTAATAAATTTACCTTATGAAGATATTACTGTTGATCATGCTAAAGTGTTGACGCTGTTAATATTATGGGCGCATCGATCGGAACTGCCGGTATTAATCGGCGATGAACTGATGGCAGCGCTTAATGGCGAAGCAACCATGCAATAAAACTAACCTAAGGCGTACAATCGTGCCAAAGCTTTCAGAAAACTGAAAGCTTTTTACTTAAAATTATGTTTTTTAACAAAAATAATACTTACACGTGTTGCCAATAACCAATTCTGAATGTGAGCCTAAACGAATGGCAAAAAACCTATTAATAGTCGAATCACCGTCTAAAGCCAAAACACTGAAAAAGTATTTGGGTAGCGATTTTGAAATTCTGGCTTCCTATGGCCATGTGCGCGATCTGGTGCCAAAAAGCGGAGCCGTAGATCCGGAAAATGACTTCGCCATGAAATATCAGCTAGTCAGCCGCAATGCCAAACATCTAGATGCCATTGTTGCTGCGGCCAAAGAAGCAGATGTACTGTATCTGGCTACCGACCCGGATAGAGAAGGTGAAGCCATATCTTGGCATTTACAGGAAATACTCAAATCCAAGCGGGGGCTGAAAAACCTGCATCCAAAGCGGGTTGTATTCCATGAAGTGACCAAAAAAGCCGTGCTTGATGCAGTTGCCCATCCGCGAGAGTTGTCACAAACACTGATAGATGCGCAGCAGACCCGGCGCGCTCTGGATTATTTGGTAGGTTTTAATTTGTCTCCATTATTATGGAAAAAAATTCGCCGTGGTTTATCTGCTGGCCGAGTACAAAGTCCAGCATTACGCATGATTTGTGAGCGTGAGCAGGAAATCCGCGAATTTACTGCTCAGGAATATTGGACTGTACATCTGGACAGCCATAAAGCGCGTACCAAATTTACTGCCAAATTAACTCACTGGCAGGGGCAGAAACTAGAACAGTTTGATATCCCAGATGAAGTTCAGCAGCAGGAAATTGTAAACGCACTGGTCGGACAGCAGGCGCATGTGACCAAAGTGGAAAAGAAAAAGCGCAGCCGGAATCCCGCTGCTCCTTTTACCACTTCAACTATGCAACAGGAAGCAGTACGCAAACTAGGCATGACCACAGACCGTACCATGCGTACCGCACAGCAGTTGTATGAAGGTGTGGATGTCGGGCAGGGTGCCGTAGGGCTGATTACCTATATGCGTACTGACTCAGTTAGCCTGTCTGATGATGCAGTGATTGAAATACGCCATTATATTGATAACAAGATTGGCAGCGAATACCTACCATCTGCACCTAAAATTTATAAAACCAAATCTAAAAATGCACAAGAAGCGCATGAGGCCATCAGACCAACTTCAGTCTACCGTACGCCGGAAGCAGTCAAACCATTCCTGACTGCTGACCAGTTCCGTCTGTATCAGATGATCTGGCAGCGTGCTGTAGCCTGCCAAATGGCACCCGCTCGCTTTGATACGACCAGCGTCGATATTGTCGTTGGTAAAGGTATCTTCCGTGTAGCGGGTCAGGTACAGACTTTTGCCGGCTTTCTCAGCGTATACGAAGAAGGCGTGGACGACAGCGAAAATGAAGAAAATACCAAAAAACTGCCAGAACTGCATGAAGGCGACAACTTGCCAGTAGACAGAATTTTTGGCGAGCAGCATTTTACCCAGCCACCACCACGTTACTCCGAAGCCAGTCTAGTAAAAGCATTGGAAGAGTATGGCATTGGCCGGCCATCGACCTATGCCAGTATTATTTCCACCCTAAAAGAACGGGAATACGTTACTCTAGAACAGAAACGCTTTCTGCCTACTGATACGGGCGAAGTAGTCAATAAATTTCTAACCGAACATTTCGGTCAGTACGTTGATTACAACTTTACCGCCAGACTGGAAAACCAGCTGGACGACATTGCCGGTGGTAAACGGGAGTGGCGGCCAGTCATGCAACAATTCTGGAAAGGCTTTGATAAAGAAGTTAAGGCCAAAGAAGATATCCCGCGTGCAGAGCTTACCGCCGAAAATCTGGATGAAATCTGCCCTAAATGCGGTGTGAACCAGCTACAGATTAAATTTGGCAAACGTGGTCGCTTTATTGCATGCACAGGTTATCCAGAATGTGATTACACCCGCAACGTTAATGAAACAGCCGAAGAAGCAGCTAAGGCGGCAGAAGAGCCTACCATAGTAGAAGGGCGGAGCTGTCCGAAGTGCCAAGGCCAGCTTGTCTACAAGCGTGGACGTTATGGCAAATTCATTGGTTGTGCGAATTATCCGAAATGCAAGTACATCGAACCGTTAGAAAAACCTAAAGATACAGGTATTGAATGTCCAAAGTGTCATAAAGGCAGTCTGATAGAGCGTAAAAGCCGTTATGGAAAACTGTTTTACAGCTGTAATACCTATCCGGATTGTGATTATGCAGTGTGGAATCCTCCAATTAAAGAACATTGTCCGCAATGTCGCTGGCCAATACTTACCATTAAAACCACCAAGCGACGCGGTACCGAAAAAGTATGTCCGCAAAAAGAATGTGGCTATACAGAACAGATCGAACCACCAGCACCTAAAGAGTAAGATAGGTCGCTTAAAGTAAATAGATTTACTGAGACTTTCAGCATACCTGAAAGTCTCTTTTTATCGGAGTCAACTCACGTGGCAAAAATACAGCAGCATCGCAATCAAGTGCGCATCATTGGTGGCACTCATCGAGGGCGTAAATTAACATTTCCGGCAGCTGATGGCCTGCGCCCAACTGCCGATAGTGTGCGTGAGCGTCTGTTTAACTGGCTGGGACAGGATTTAAGTGGCATGGCTGTACTGGATCTGTTTGCCGGTAGCGGAGTTATGGGGTTGGAAGCGGCCTCAAGAAAAGCCGAAACAGTTACACTGGTCGAAAAAAATCGTCACGTAGCTACAGCAATTAAAAACAGCCTGCAACAATTGAATTTTAGTCAGGTAGCGCTCATCTGTACTGATGCACAGAACTTTCTTGCAAGTAACCAGCAACAATTTGATGTAGTGTTTCTCGACCCACCTTATAACTGGGCGCAATGGCCGGGGCTTTTAAATGCCATCGTCCCACATCTGCGGCCACAGGCACGCGTTTATCTGGAAAGCAGCACATTACCCACATTACCATCAGGCTGGCAACAACTGCGGGAAGGAAAGTCGGGTATAAGCCGTTTTGAATTATTAACTTATCGTAACGCAGAAATAGCATAAACAGATAGTAGTGAACCAAGGTATAGGCAAAATAATGCTATAATCCGCGCCCAATGGTTTTGAGTAAAATTTAACGATAAAGGAAAAACATGTCACTCTTGATAACAGATGAGTGCATCAACTGCGATGTGTGTGAGCCTGAGTGCCCAAACAACGCCATCTATCAGGGCGATGAAATTTATGAAATCACCCCAGAACGTTGTACTCAATGTGTTGGACATTATGATGAACCGCAATGCCAGCAGGTTTGTCCGGTAGATTGCATCATCATAGACGAAGAGCATCCAGAAAGCGAAGAAGAGCTAAAAGCAAAATATCAGCAGCTAATGGCGGAAAAAGAGTAAAATTACATCGGTTAAAGTTTATTTGAAACAGTTAATTATTATTTTTAGCAAAAAAAATGCTTAATATGCTTGACTAAGATGCAAATGAACATTATCATGCCGTTCTCTTTTGGAGGGATTCCCGAGCGGCCAAAGGGGGCAGACTGTAAATCTGTTGCGAAAGCTTCGAAGGTTCGAATCCTTCTCCCTCCACCAAATTTCAACCTTGCTTGGAGTACTCTTTAAGCAAGTTCGCGGGTGTAGCTCAATGGTAGAGCAGAAGCCTTCCAAGCTTACGGTGAGGGTTCGATTCCCTTCACCCGCTCCATATTGTAAAACAGTAGTCGCCCATTCGCCCATGTAGCTCAGGGGTAGAGCACTCCCTTGGTAAGGGAGAGGTCGACAGTTCAATTCTGTCCATGGGCACCACTAAGTAAGTAAACCTAATAAGTCTTTAGATAGGAAGTAGCCATGGCTAAAGAAAAATTCGAGCGGAGCAAACCGCACGTAAACGTTGGCACCATCGGTCACGTTGACCATGGTAAAACCACATTGACCGCTGCAATTTGTACCATTCTGTCCAAAAAATTTGGTGGTGCAGCGAAAGCTTACGATCAGATTGATAATGCACCGGAAGAAAAAGCCCGTGGCATTACCATTAACACCTCTCACGTAGAATACGAAACTGCAGAACGTCACTATGCACACGTAGACTGCCCGGGGCACGCGGACTATGTAAAAAACATGATTACCGGTGCAGCCCAGATGGACGGCGCAATTTTGGTGGTTTCTGCTGCTGATGGCCCTATGCCACAAACACGTGAACACATCCTGTTGGCTCGTCAGGTAGGCGTACCTTACATCATCGTTTACATGAACAAATGCGACATGGTAGACGACGAAGAGCTGTTGGAATTGGTAGAAATGGAAATCCGTGACCTATTGTCAAGCTACGAATTCCCAGGCGACGATGTTC
>JAGGIK010000056.1 GCA_024103515.1 Snodgrassella sp.
CTTAATTTTGTTGTTTGAATAGGTGTTGCCATTCCAACATGTTTAGTGGGTGTATTGCCAATTAAGGCTTAATCTTAGGGTGAAGTGTACACAGCGCATTCGTTTAGAACCTTCAGTGTCATCGATAACTTTAATTGTAAAGCGTTAAGGCATTGATATGGAGGTCAGTGTGCCAGCTGGCAGTTAGCTGTTATCTAGATAATCTGGCTAAATATTATGGTTATTTACTCAAAATATGAATGGATAATGGAACGGAATTTGCCGGCAAAACGTTCTTCAACTGGGTAAAGTCGCATGATATAATTATAGGTGGTATTCAACCGGGTAGACCATATCAAAATGGTCATATTGAACGTTTTAAGCACAACTATCATACCGGAGTATTGGATTTATAGCTATTTAATTCTCTGGGGTAATAAATAAAAGTAACCGAAGAATGATTCTAAGCATTTATAACTTTGAAATATCTCATGAAGTATCAAAAATATGATACAGATTGAATATAAAGATTTAAGATAAGCAGCATCATTTTCTACCTAAATTTTGTACTAAATTTAGGAGACAATTCCAATTACGATTTTTCAAATAAATTATTAATTATGATTAATAATTCTTTATTGCAAATAGTTTAACGGCATTTCATCACTACTCTTATTTCGATACCCTCTTAAATTGATGGCTTCTGTGTTATTAGCTTCTTTAATAATTTTTATACTTCAATATTTTTATTCTTGTAATGCATATGAGTAATATGGTGGGTGTTTTATTTCATTTATTGTATCTTTTTCTAAAGTAGCTGTTGAGTATCATTCCACACATTGTATCCTGAATCTAACCTCATCCTCCTGCTGCTTAATTCTTTGAATCAATGCAAATAAATAGCGATACGTTGTAAGACGCTATGCTGAGCAAAAATTTTTTTACTATTGTGATAAAGCTTAACAATGCCGAATCAATTTTGGGCAGGATTTATATTGGTGCCTAAGTAGGACTTCATGGTTGATTGTATGGCTACTGGTAAAACCACAATAAGGCTTTAATTTATGCAGCTACATACAGTAGCAATAGTATTTAATAATATCAAAAACAGGCCTTGTTAAATTCACAAAACCTGTTTTATAAGTTTATGGCTCGTCTGTTTCCAGCTTTTGAGCGCCATTCTTAATTTTGTAATGAGATTTTAGCCATTCGTAATTATTATCAGCCAGTGTTTGAGCTAGATTAGATCTAATTAACTCTTTCGCCTGTGGCAAAATGGTGGTCAGATTTTTCGGTGGAGTGATGGTTTCTATTTTTACCAAAACAGGATCTTGTCTATTGCTTAATAGAACATAGGCAGGTTTTCCATTGGTTGGCTTTGCCTTGATCCAGGCTTGAAAATCTGCTTGAGACATTATGGCTATTGCCTGCTGGGGAGTTAGATCTGTGCTGGCAGACCAAGATAAAGCCTGATTTTGATTATCTAATTCAGATTTTAATGCCTGATTGGCCGCTGACATAGCCAATTTCTGGCTTTCCGCAACCACATAATCTTGTTGAACCTGAGCTTTTACTTCAGCGAAACTGCCTTGGTGTTCTTGGCGAGTATCTACAGCACGGACTACCCTGTAAACACCATTACCCATATCGATAGGTTCAGAATTGTAACGTTTATTGAAAACATCATTGCTGAATAAAGCATCAATCAAAGCTTGCGGCATATTGTTAGTCTGAGCTATTTCTTTAGTGGTCCAAACCTGATCTACTTTGGAAATTTTCAGTCCTAATTTATCACTGATCGGCTGTAAGGAATTGGGATTTCTAAACGCCAAGTCACTTAGTTCTTCTTTTAGTTTCGCGATAGCCACAGTTGCTTTACGCAATTGAATTTCTTGCGTTAACTGAGTCTTTATGCTTTCAAATTCTGGTTTAGGTGCAGAAGCACTTGAAGGAATTTGCTCATATGCGGATTTTAATTCAGCGCTACTAACAGCTTCTTTATTGGCCAGTTCGGCAGCAGATAACTGAACAAATTCAAATTTTATACCTTGTGGTAAAAAATAATTCTTTTTGTTGGCATTATAGTATGCCTGCAATTTACTATCGTCTACTTTGATTTGGCTAGTGTACGATTCTGATGCAAAAGTCACTGTCCGCATCAGACGGGTAGCCTGTAAAAGATTGGCGATTTGTTTAGCTTGCTCATCGCTGACAATATTGCCCGCCATTAACAGATTGTGTATCGACTGCAGAGCATATTGTTTATTTGTATTGTCGATTAGCATCTGTTCAGACAAACCGCTTTGATTTAGAAAGTTACGGTATTTAGCCTCATCGAATTTTCCATTTTCCTGAAAGCCTGGTTCGCTGGCGATTATCTGTTTGATTTGCTCTAAAGAAGCAGTAATACCTAGATCTTTAGCCTGTTGTTGCACATAAGCTTCCTGCATTAAAAACGCATATACTTCTTGTTTGCTGATTTCACGCTGAGAGGCATTCTGATAACGGCGCTGAAAGTCATTAACATCGTTGATATTGACTTTGATATCACCAATTTTACTAATGTAGTCAGTACCCGGAGCAACTATGGTATAGCCTCCTGCAAAGACAAAACTCAAACAAATTAAACCCAAAATTATTTGAGCAGGTATTTTATATTTTTCGACAACATGGAACATAAGATACGCTTACTTTTTTAAACATATAAAGACAGGTATTGTAGCGCCTTTTTCTCGACTAAACCATGCAGTTTTCTAGATTAATGCATAATTGCTACAAACAAGAAAAAAGGCGGAATGATCCGCCTTTTAACTAAATTGGAAAACCAAATTACAAAGCATCTTTCAGTGCTTTACCAGCACGGAACTTAGGCGTTTTTGCTGCCTTGATTTGTAACGGCTCACCAGTTTTAGGGTTACGTCCGGCACGAGCGGCACGTTCACCAACATAAAATGTACCAAAACCAACCAATGTTACTGTATCGCCACTTTTCAGAGCATTAGTAACCGCACTGATCATGCCATCTAATGCCTTAGCTGCAGAGGCTTTAGACAAATCAGCCTCATGGGCAATAGCTTCAATCAATTCAGACTTATTCACAATAAAGTCCCTTTCTGTTGTGATGTTCATATTATGATTAGACCCGTTAGCTAACCAGTACCTAATCATTACAATACCTACACTTTATAGCAAGCTCAAATTCTGTATGTCAAGCGTTGATGCTAGCATAATTGTAAATCTCAGGCAAAAACAAAGCCATTCCCCAATTGTGTGGGTGAATGGCTGCATATCAATGTTTTACCGTTTTTGCGGTTGACTTATGGTCTGATTTAGCCATCAGTTGTTCTTGGGGTAATTCTTGCCAAGGAGTGGGCGGATAAGCCAGACCAAGGCTAAGAACTTCATCAATCCATTTCACCGGATGTATGGTCAGTTCCTCGCAAATATTGGCTGGTATTTCCTCCAGGTCTTTAACATTAGCATAAGGAATCAAAACATGTTTTATACCACCGCGTAAAGCAGCCAGTAATTTTTCTTTCAATCCACCAATTGGCAGAACTTCGCCCCGTAAGGTTATTTCACCTGTCATCGCTACATCTGCCCGTACAGGAATCCCCGTAAATGCTGATACGATAGCCAGGGTAATAGCACTACCTGCACTCGGTCCATCTTTTGGCGTAGCACCTTCAGGAACGTGTACATGGATATCATTTTTTTCATAAAAATCAGATTCAATACCAAGTGAATCAGCCCGCGAACGCACCACACTCCACGCCGCACTGACAGATTCCTGCATCACATCACCGAGTTTGCCGGTGCGCAGAATATTGCCTTTGCCACGGAACTTACTTGCTTCAATGGTCAGTAATTCTCCACCAACTTCTGTCCACGCCAGTCCTGTAACCTGTCCGATGCGGTTCTCACTTTCAGCTACACCATAGTCAAAACGGCGTACACCCAGATAATGATGCAAATTGTCGGCATCAATTACTACAGTTGTGGTTTTTTTACTATTTTTTTTACTCTTGGCCGTATTTTCGGCAGTCACCGTCTGTTGCATCACTACTTTACGGCAAATTTTGGCGATTTCACGGTCAAGCGCGCGCACGCCTGCCTCACGGGTGTAATAGCGGATGATATCTCTTATAGCAGATTCTTCAATACGGATTTCTTCGTCATGCACTCCATTTTGCTTGATCTGTTTGGCTACTAGATAATTTTGGGCAATATTGATTTTTTCATCTTCGGTATACCCAGAAAGACGAATAATTTCCATTCTGTCTAGCAATGGTGCGGGGATGTTGAGGCTATTTGAAGTAGCAATAAACATCACGTCAGAAAGATCGAACTCAACTTCAGCATAGTGATCGACAAAGGAATGATTTTGCTCTGGATCCAGTACTTCCAGTAAAGCACTAGCAGGATCACCGCGAAAATCATTACCTAATTTATCGACTTCATCTAGTAGGAATAAAGGATTTTTAACCCCCACCTTAGCCATATTTTGCAGTATTTTACCTGGCATTGAACCAATGTATGTCCGACGATGACCTCGTATTTCACTTTCGTCATGTACACCACCTAGAGCCATACGTACATATTTGCGTCCAGTGGCTTTGGCAATCGATTCACCTAAAGAGGTCTTTCCGACACCAGGGGGACCAACCAGGCATAAGATAGGGCCTTTCAACTGATTCATGCGTTTTTGTACGGCCAAATATTCCAGTATGCGTTCTTTAACTTTTTCAAGACCATAATGATCTGCATTAAGCACCAAATCCGCTTTGGCGATATTCTTACTGATTTTGGATTTCTTTTTCCATGGCAAGTCAAGTAATGTATCAATATAATTGCGTACAACAGTTGATTCCGCCGACATTGGTGGCATCATGCGCAATTTCTTTAATTCAGATAGACATTTTTCTTCTGCTTCTTTACTCATTCCAGCTGAACAAATTTGCGCCTCTAAATCGGTTAAATCATCATCTTCTTCACCTAATTCTTTTTGAATCGCTTTAACCTGTTCGTTCAGGTAATATTCACGCTGTGATTTTTCCATCTGCCGTTTTACGCGACCACGAATACGTTTTTCAACCTGAAGAATATCTAGCTCTGTTTCCAGTAGGTGCAATAAATGCTCAAGGCGGCCAGTAACATCAATCATTGTCAAAATATTTTGACGCTGATCCAGTTTAAGTTGAAGATGAGCGGCAATGGTATCTGCCAGTCTGCTATTATCTTCAATGCTCTGTATAGTAGTTATGACCTCTGCTGGGATTTTTTTATTCAGCTTAGCTAGTTGATCAAATTGAGATAATAAGGTTCTACGTAAGGCTTCATGTATTTCGGGATCTGCAGGAGTAATGTCTTGACAGGCTTCAATATGCGCTTGTGCATAAGAACCACTTTCATCAATATGAATGACTTTAGCGCGATAGATTCCTTCTACCAATACTTTCACAGTACCATCAGGCAGTTTAAGAACCTGTAAAATATTGGCCACTGTGCCCATGTCAAACATATCTTCGGCATGCGGCTCATCGGTATCAGCGTTCTTTTGCGCCAGTAAAAACACTGGTTCATTGTGCTCCATGGCTGCATCCAGAGCAGCAATGGACTTTTCCCGTCCGACAAAAAGAGGCAAAACCATGTGCGGATAAACAACGACATCACGCAAAGGCAGCATTACCATTGTTGTCGGTTGTAACTCGGGAGAATCGTAAATTTCGGCCATGTAGTGCCTCAATCTTTCTCTGTATAGATATTGAAGTTGACAGTTGAAATGGTGATGAACAAGATATTTTCAAGTAGAGAATCTATAAAAGCTATTATCTAAATATGGTTGAGTAATAAAAGAAGTAAAGATGGTCTGAAGTCAGTATATTGCTTTGAAGACGGATAAGTAAATAGGTTTCAACTTATCCGTTTTCAATTGATTAACGTGTCACTGGCTTATATCTGATACGCTTGGGCTTCGCACCCTCTTCACCTAAACGACGTTTTTTGTCAGCTTCATATTCCTGATAGTTTCCATCAAAGAAAACCCATTTAGAGTCTCCTTCAGCCGCCAGAATATGAGTAGCAATGCGATCGAGAAACCAGCGGTCATGAGAAACTACCAAGACACTTCCAGCAAATTCAAGCAAAGCATTTTCCAAAGCGCGCAAAGTTTCAACATCCAAATCATTAGATGGTTCATCTAATAACAGTACATTGCCGCCAGATATTAAAGTTTTGGCTAGATGCAAGCGGCCACGTTCTCCCCCAGATAAGTTACCGACACTTTTACTCTGATCGCTACCTTTGAAATTAAACCTTCCCAGATAAGCACGAGCAGGTATTTCAAACTGACCAACTTGAAGAATATCGCGACCTTCAGCGATTTCGTCAAAAACAGTTTTGTCTGCATGCAATCCATCTCTGTTCTGATCAACCAGTGACATTTTAACTGTCTGGCCAATTTTAACTTGCCCTACATCTGGCTGCTCTTGTCCGGTAATCATTTTAAACAAGGTTGATTTACCGGCACCATTGGGACCAATTACACCAACAATTGCTCCGGGTGAGATTTTGAAACTCAAATCATCTATTAATAGTTTGTCACCAAAACTCTTACTAACATGTTCAAATTCGATTACTTCGTTTCCCAGTCTTTGTGCTACAGGGATGAAGATTTCCTGAGTTTCATTACGTTTTTGATATTCGTAATGACTCATCTCTTCAAAGCGAGCCAGTCGTGCCTTGGATTTTGCTTGGCGTCCTTTGGCATTCTGGCGTACCCATTCAAGCTCTTGTTTCATGGCTTTAATACGAGCAGCCTCGGCTTTAGCCTCATTCTGAAGACGCGCTTCTTTCTGCTCGAGCCACGAACTGTAGTTACCTTTCCATGGAATACCATGTCCGCGGTCCAGTTCAAGTATCCATTCAGCTGCATTGTCAAGAAAATACCGATCATGGGTGACGGCAACTACTGTTCCGGGAAATCTGACGAGAAATTGTTCCAGCCATTCAACTGATTCCGCATCAAGATGGTTAGTCGGTTCATCTAACAGTAACATATCTGGTTTACTTAATAGCAGTTTGCACAAAGCGACGCGTCGTTTTTCACCACCAGAAAGTGTGCCAATTTTGATATCCCATTCAGGCAGACGTAATGCATCAGCGGCTATTTCCAGCTGATGTTCCATACTATCCCCTGCACCGGCTGTAATGATTGCTTCTAGCCGAGCTTGCTCTTCGGCCAAGGCTTCGAAATCTGCATCTGGTTCAGCATAGGCCGCGTACACTTCTTCTAACCTCTTCTGAGCGCCGACAAGCTCACCCATTGCCGATTCCACTTCTTCGCGGATGGTTTTATTAGCATCAAGTTGTGGTTCCTGCGGTAAATAACCAATTTTGATGCCACTCATTGGTATTGCTTCACCTTCAAATTCAGTATCAACACCGGCCATAATTTTCAATACGGTCGATTTTCCCGCACCATTTAATCCTAGTAAACCAATTTTTGCACCAGGAAAAAAGGACAAGGAAATATCTTTTATGATTTGTTTCTGTGGCGGTACTGTTTTGCTCACTCGTAGCATGGAATATACGTATTGACTCATATCGCTTTTTATCTATAAAAAATTTTACTGTGAATGAAAAATGACATTCAACAGCTTTTGCTCGCAAATCGTTTAGATTTTATCATGCAAATAAAGATTATTGAGTCTGCTTTGCGATAAAATAACAATTTACATTAGATTCTGTATACTTTATGAATGTTATAACTGTTTTAATTGATTTTATAGTACATATTGATCAGCATTTGCAATTTATTGTTACTCAGTACGGTGTATGGATTTATGCAATATTGTTTCTGCTGATTTTTTGCGAGACAGGTTTGGTGGTCACTCCATTTTTACCAGGTGATTCTTTACTGTTTGCTGCTGGAAGCATTGCCGCAGTCGGTGACATGAATGTGCATTTACTGGTTATTTTATTACTAATAGCCGCCATTATCGGAGATGGTGTTAATTTTTTGTTAGGTAATTATTTTGGGGAAAGATTATTTTCAAATCCACAATCTAAAATATTTAAACAGATATATTTGCACAAAACACAGAAATTTTACGAAAAGCATGGTGGTAAAACCATTATTATCGCTCGTTTCATACCAATAGTGCGTACCTTTGCTCCTTTTGTAGCTGGTATGGGGCATATGCATTATGTTCATTTTATTCGATACAATTGTATCGGAGCGGTAATTTGGGTAGTTTTATTTTCCTATGCTGGATATTTTTTTGGTAACCTGCCATTTATTAAACAAAATTTATCACTTGCGCTAATGATTATTATTGCTATTTCTCTGCTGCCAGCTGTCATTGAAATTTTACGTCATAAAATAGGCGCCCATAAAAATGTCTGATTGCTTATTCGTATGACTTTGCTATTGAGCAATCCCTTAATATAGACAACACCATGAATAAAATACATTTATTACCCGATCATTTAATTAATCAAATCGCTGCCGGTGAGGTAATTGAACGCCCAGCCAATGCTTTAAAAGAAATTATTGAAAATAGCCTCGACGCCAAAGCCACTTCTATTGATATCCAGCTGGAAGCAGGCGGTATCAAAAGATTATGTGTGACGGATAATGGCGTAGGCATGAATGAAGAGGATGTCTGTTTAGCATTACGACGGCATGCCACCAGTAAAATCCGCTCTTTAGAAGATTTGGAAAAAGTGGTGAGCATGGGTTTTCGTGGTGAGGGTCTGGCCAGTATTGCATCGGTAAGTCGCCTCACCCTAACTAGCCGTCAAGCCAATACCAAGCATGCTACACAGGTTTATGCGGAAGATGGTAAACAAAGTAGCGCTAAAGCTGCCGCCCACGCTCCGGGCACCACCGTTGAAGTAGTAGAATTGTTTTTCAATACGCCGGCTAGAAGACAATTTTTGAAATCAGCCAGCACAGAATTTGCTCATTGCCGCAGTATGGTGGAGCGGCTAGCACTAGCGAATCCTGAAGTTGCTTTTAAATTAACGCATAATAATAAAATTATTTTCTCTTTACCCACACAGTCACTATTAGAACGCTGTGGGGCTATTATGGATGAAGGATTTGTCGCAGCCAGTCTGTCTGTTGATGAAACGATAAATGGAATTCGTTTACACGGTATGATTGCCAAACCCACCTTTACACAAGGAAAAACCAATCAGCAATTTATTTTTGTCAATAGCCGTTTTGTGCGAGATAAAGTAATCATGCATGCGGTCAAGCAGGCTTATAAAGATGTTTTACATATGGCTCAGACCCCTGTTTTTGTATTATTTCTAACCCTACCATCCTCTGAAGTAGATGCGAATATACACCCGACTAAAACTGAAGTTCGTTTTCGTCATAGTCAGGCGATTCATCAGCTGGTATTTCACACTTTAAATAAATGCTTGGCCAGTACCAATGCAGCCCACACTGAATCCATTTCGCAACCAACAAAAGCGCTTAACGATATCATGCACAAACAACCAGATTCGGTACAACGCTTATTTAGCGATTCAACCTATTCTCAGGTTAAAACTTCATCACAATCGCCAGCACCCTATCGAATGAGCAGGCAAACTTTTCAAAGCTCGTTGGGCCTGAAAGAAACACAAAATGCATTAAATACTTATGCTCAGTTGTATCATAAGGATGAAAATATAGATACCGGATTGAGAGTAGAAGGCAACAAAATAGATCATGATCTCGATAATCTGGAACGATTTATGGGAATAACGCAACTGGATATGGCGGAAAGCGAAATCGTAAAAGACCCCAGTATTCCCCCACTTGGTTACGCTATTGCACAATTGCTGGATATTTATATTCTTGCCCAGACTGTGGATGCATTGATACTGGTAGATATGCATGCAGCAGCGGAAAGAGTCAATTATGAAAAAATGAAGCAACAGCGGCAAAGTAATGGTCAGGTTTCCAGTCAAGTTCTTCTGATTCCGGTTAGTTTCGCCGGCAGCAATGAGGAGTTGGCTATTGTTGAAGAATTTAGCAATACTTTGAAAGGGTACGGACTGGATATTTCAACACAAAACGAAAATATTGTAGTAAAAAGCATACCGGCTATGTTAATAAAGAGTGATATAAAAAATCTGGTGCTTAAAATTCTGACTGATTTATCAGAGTTGGAAACTAGCAATATTATTCCAGAACAGGAAAATCGCATTCTTTCCACTATGGCTTGTCATGGTTCAGTGCGGGCTGGTAGGAAGCTGACTTTGCCTGAAATGAATGCATTATTGCGTGATATGGAGGTCACTGAACGCGCCAATCAATGTAATCACGGCCGCCCAACTTGGATAAAGCTACGACTAGAAGATCTAGACACCCTGTTTTTAAGAGGACAATAAATCCTGCGTACAATTTATAAATATGAATTAAAAATTTCGATCTTTATTTTAATTGTCTCAATTTATGTATTTATCTCTATCTGCATGATAAAAATTTTAATCTATGTTGAAATGAAATTGTTTGTTACCGCAAAAACCTTGAATATTCAAAACCCGTTTTGTCTATTCTTTAACTATAATTCAATAAGTTGTTTGAGTCATTTTTATAGATTCTTCAATTAAACTATTTTCATTAAGTATACATATTTATTGTTTGAGGATTTTTCAATTAGGGCGCATGTTCACATCTAAAAAAAACCTCTTCGCCTGTTTGATGAAGAGGTTTTTTCTAACCAATAAATTAAGGATGAGTGGTGGAAGCCGGCATAATTTCAGCTGATGCCTCTAGTACATCAGAATCATCATTTTCTGCTTCTAAAGCAAATGCCTTGCCATTAAGATATAATTTACCTTTATCCAATTTAAGGTGGGTTTTTATTACACCATTTTCGACCACAATAAAGCCTTTGGATTGCATAGATTTAACCACACTATCAATCATTAACCTAATTGTTTGATCAATATCTTCAAGTGCTTCAGCTCCGTCTGCACCCTGATCAACGGTGAATAGAGATCTGGCCTGGCTGACGGCAAGGTTTTCCAGCAAAGCCTGTGGAATAGCAAAATCCATTTCAGATTCTGTTTTATCCAGCATTAAACTTAATTGTTGTAGATCAGCAGCCACCAAATCTTTAAATGTCAAATAACCATGGACATCGACTAAACCTTGCGGCATTTGCAATTTAAAACTGTTCAGTTTAAATTGTGGATTTTTGGTAAATAATCCTAGACCTTCATTACGCACAGCTGTAACTATTGCTTCACGTAACTGTTCATTGTCTAGTTTTTGAGCTGACAGCTGGGTAATTTTGTTTTTTAAGACGGCAAGACTGACCGCATCAAGATGTTCAGCAGAAACATCTATTTCCAGTGGACCATAATCGTCACTGCCATAATGCAGTTTGGCAAAGCCAAATTTACCATTACTGTTAATCCATTCATCCTGTTCTGAGGTCTGAGTGTTGAAATGGAGTTCTTCCACAGTTATTTTAGCTGGAATAGAACTACCAATAGGATTGATAAATGCACCAATCTGCAAATCAGTAACTAGATTGATAAGTTGATCCAATCTGATACGGGTATCTTCGGTATCATTCCATTCGAACATCAGATTTTTGATTTGCAGATCACTGTTACCAAGTGAAATAGAAGCATGACCGTTTTCAGTATGGCTGTTTAATTTTAGGTCTTGATAAGAAATTTTACCTTTAGTCGCCAGTATGACATTTAACTCTGGGCTATTAGTATGGCTATTATAACGATCAAAACCTTTGACATAATCCATTGTAGTTTCAAGGCCTTGCCAGTTTATTTTGATACCAGAGAGTTCTTCATAGTTGAACTTCGGTATGACCATATGGATTTCACCACCGCCAGATAGATTAATAGTGTTATTGAGTTTTAATGGTGGTTCCTGTCCAAAAAATCGGGCCAGTATTTGCTGTGCCTGCGGTGTGAATTTAAATTCTGTATCCACATAAGCACGCACTGGACGAAAACTGCCGGCAAACAGGCCATGGCGAACATGATTAACAACCGTTATTGGTTCTTGTAACACTGTCCGCATATTGTCAGGCAACTGTTGCTGTATTGTGGCAAAAAAACTCGGTTTAAAGCGTATTTGCATGGTTTCGGTTGAAGTAAACCATCCTCGCTGATATTTATGATTCTCAACAGTCAGAAAAGCATTTTTAGCCAATAATACACGTTGTTCTTCCAAACTTTGCTGAGCTTTTACACCTAAATAATAGGGCAATGCCAATACTACGATTAGTAGGAGCAGAACAATTGCGCTGATTATAGATAAAATTCGTTTATTCATGCCTAAAACATCTTATGTTTGCATTTTATTGAAGAAGGTAGGATAACATCAATCTGCTCATTTGTCCGCAGCATTGCGCTGCCGATATTGTTCAAATAGACAAACTGTGGCAGCCATAGCAACATTTAGTGACTCTGTCTGACCAGACATTGGAATCATGACGTGCTGCGAAACTGATTGTAATAGTTCCGCGCTCAAACCCGAACCTTCATTTCCAAATAGCCAACCGGTAGGAGAACGCAAATCGAGAGAATAAAGGTTGTGTGAGTTTGTACTTAAAGCAGTTGCATAAATTTGATGCGGATAATCAGCTAACCAGTGCACTAGTTGCGTTACTGTATGCATATGTAGATAAGCATGCGCCCCCATGGCTGCTCGTAGTACTTTTGGTGACCACACATCACAGCAGTCTCTACTGAGAATCACATGGCTTATTCCTGCGGCCAGCGCTGAACGTAAGATAGTTCCCATATTACCAGGATCTTGAACTCTCTCGAGCATAACAACATCCTGATTTTTACAGGGTAAATTTACTGTAGGAACAGTGACGACAGCGATGGGTTCGGTGGAATCGGCCAAATCACTGATTTTCGCTAATAACGATTCAGCCACCAATACTACCTTGTCTGCTGCAATAGCTTTGGTTAATGCCGTTATCTCAGGTTGCAAAATGCGCTCATGGGGCAAATAGAGCTTATGCAATTTATATCCTGCCTGTGAAAAGGTCTCAATTAAGTGAACACCTTCCAACACCGCCAGTTGCTGCTTTTGGCGATAACGTGCCTGTTTGATCAGTCGGGCAATATGTTTAAGTTCCTGATTGTGCGCTGAGAGGATGGATTTAAAAGTCATAGGAGCAAAAAATTTTATCGGTGAGATGCGTTAATTATAGTATTACAGGATTTTGTCATGATTGTACTTTAAATATAAAAGTAAGATCTAACATGAAGGACTTACTAAATATAGTCAACAATCAAAGTATATGAAGGTGTGTTTCATAAAGCCACTGCAAAAGTACCGACATGTGACCAATGCTAGTTTAACTTTAAATTTTTTTATGGGTGATTATACAATAGTCGATAAATTTTAATCCTTATTTAGGGCTGCTTGATCTTTACCATAAATAAATTATCGAATTAAGATTCTTTAATTGATTTCAATGTTTTTCCAAGAGATATATATTGGCTACACTAATTCATATAACTTTTTAGTGGGGTAAGGTAAACTTAACGCTAAAAAGGAAAAAGTGATCAATCAACAACAACGTGTACGACGCTCTTTCAGTGCTGATTTCAAAGCACAAATGGTTAAACTTGATCAGCAGGGAAAATCGCGCAGTCAATTGGTCAAGCAATACGCTTTGACACCTTCCGCTTTAGACCGCTGCATAAGCCAATCTAGTCAAAGCGGTTCTTTTAAGACCAAAGATAATCGCA
>JAGGIK010000057.1 GCA_024103515.1 Snodgrassella sp.
GAAAGGCCTCATGAAGCACTAAATAATATGACGCCGATTGAGTATAAAACGCTAAAACAAGCAGCATGATTTTCTACTTGAATCTTGTACTAAGTTTGGGGTATTTACACTACAGTGCGCAAACGAATGGTATATGTGAGCGGTTGCATAAGACGATGAAGACCGAATGTTATGATATTATGTTTAGGCGTAAAATATATACAGAACTGACAGAGATACAACAAGATATTGAGCTTTTGCTAGAGTTTTACAATCGGGAAAGAGCACATTCAGGGAAATACTATTATGGTAAGACACCTTGGTAAACTTGGATAGAGACAAAAAGACTGACTAAAGAAAAGCAGCTAGAGAATTTATTTTACGCATCAGACAGTCATTGTGTTAAAACGAATACCAATGAGTAGGGAGTGTTTGTCAGATTAAACTTGAGTCAGTACATATTCAGGTTTAAATGAAATAAAATTACCCCTACATATGATGAAAATCTAAATCAAACAGCCTGAGAAAACCTCAGGCTGTTATGTTATTAAACACCGTTAAGCTACATCTGTCTGCACTTCTGAGCGCAGCAAACTAATCAGCCTAACCACACGGTCTTTGAGTTCACGCCGGTCAACAATCTGATCAATAGCGCCTTTTTCCAGAAGAAATTCAGCACGCTGAAATCCTTCCGGCAAAGTCTCACGCACTGTCTGCTCAATAACCCGAGGGCCGGCAAAACCAATTAATGCATTCGGTTCTGCCAAAACCACATCACCAAGAAAAGCAAAACTGGCTGAGACACCACCCATCGTAGGGTCAGTCAGAACAGAAATAAAAGGAAGAGACTTATCACTGAGCATATGTAAAGAAGCACAAGTTTTAGCCATTTGCATCAGTGAATTCAGACCTTCCTGCATGCGTGCTCCACCAGAGGCAGCAACACAGATAAAGGCACAGTCATGTTTTACCGCTTCGTGTACACCACGCACAAATCTTTCACCAACAGCAGCACCCATCGAACCACCGATAAAACGGAACTCAAAAGCAGCCACCACCACCGGGGTTCCATTCATCGTACCGCGCATAACCACCATCGCCTCATTCTCTTTGGTCAGCTTACGGGCGGCGCTTAGGCGATCAGTGTATTTCTTACTATCACGGAATTTCAGCATATCTACTGGCTTCACATTAGCGCCAATTTCATACTGCTTGCCCTCATCTAGCATCATCTGGATACGCTCACGCGCAGATACAGGATTGTGATAACCACAATTCGGGCACACTTCCATATTTTTTTTCAAATCCGTGGCATACAAAGTAGCCGCACAAGACGGACATTTCTGCCACAGTCCTTCAGGGATACCGGTGGATTTAGTCGCAGCATCTTTATTAATCTTCGGAGGCAGGATTTTGTCTAACCAACTCATTATCTTATTCCTGAAATTTGCCTAGCAGTCCGAAAAATCCGGAATACCTAAAAAATAAACACACGTGCAATTTCAAACCAGTGCCTGCTTTATCTCAGCCACCACTGGCGCAAGAGCTTCAGCTTCATGCCCCTGATTCTGATCTATTGTATTCACAAAACGACTGCCAACAATAACGGCATCCGCTACTGCTCCGATTTTTCTGGCTGATTCAGCATCTTTAATACCAAAACCAACACCAATAGGAATCTGAATAAATTGACGTAAATGTTCAATTCTACGCGAAACTTCGTTTACATCCAACTGTGAAGACCCAGTTACGCCCTTGAGCGACACATAATAAACAAAACCACTGGCCTTACTGGCAATCAGTTTCACTCGCTCATCCGTTGTGGTTGGCGCAATTAGAAAGATACAATCCAGACCATGGGCTTGCATATTTGTATGCAATTCATCAATGGATTCAGCCGGACAATCAACGGTGAGCAAACCATCAACTCCAGCCGTTACCGCTGCCTTCACAAACTGCTCGTAGCCCATGTGATAAACAGAATTTAGATAACCCATCAGAACAATGGGGGTTTTCTGATTGTGCTGGCGAAATTGAGCCACCACCTGTAATACATCAGTCAAAGATACATTATTGCACAAAGCACGCTCACTGGCTGACTGAATAACCGGACCATCTGCCATCGGATCAGAAAACGGCACCCCTAATTCAATAATATCCGTACCCTGTTCTACCAGTACCTGCATCAACTGTGCGGTTGTTGCCAGATCCGGATCACCACAGGTAACATAAGACACCAGAGCCGTTTGACCATTAAGCTGCTGAAAAGTTTGTTGAATTCTACTCATATTTTCTCAATCCATTCCCGATCACCATTTATCAGAGTATCAATTACTTGGCACAATCAGCCATGCTGTATACTCTATTCAGAATCAATTCTTCATCGACTGCACCGGCGCAGGTACTCGGCCACCACGATTGATAAACACCTCACAGGAACCATCCTTAACCGGCATAATCGGTGCATGACCAAGCAAACCGCCAAACTCAACATATTCACCAACATCTTTGCCCGTTACCGGAATAATTCGTACCGCAGTCGTTTTACTGTTGATCAGACCGATAGCTGCTTCATCAGCGATGATGCCAGACAGTGTACTGGCCGGAGTATGCCCCGCAACAGCAATCATATCCAACCCCACCGAACAAACCGCCGTCATTGCTTCCAGTTTATCCAATGTCAGTACACCTGCTTGTACAGCGGCAATCATCCCTTCGTCTTCAGACACAGGAATGAATGCGCCACTCAAGCCACCAACGGCACTAGACGCCATCATACCGCCTTTTTTGACCGCATCATTCAGCAAAGCCAGCGCCGCAGTGGTTCCATGCGTACCACAAACACTCAGCCCCATTGCCTCGAGGATGCGTGCCACACTATCACCGACAGCCGGTGTGGGTGCCAAAGAAAGATCCAGAATGCCAAACGGAATGCCCAGCTTTTTGCTGGCTTCATGTCCGATTAGCTCCCCCACACGGGTAATCTTAAAAGCCGTTTTCTTCACCAGCTCAGCTACTTCAGTCAGGGTTAGACCTGAAGTATTCTGCAACGCTGCGCAAACCACTCCCGGACCGGATATGCCGACATTAATCACACATTCAGACTCACCGGCACCATGAAATGCACCTGCCATAAACGGATTATCTTCTACTGCATTACAGAACACCACCAGTTTGGCACAACCAAAACCTTCGGGTGTGATATCAGCTGTACGTTTAATGGTTTCACCCATCAACTTGACCGCATCCATATTAATACCGGCCCGAGTAGAACCAATATTGACCGAACTGCACACCACATCGGTGCTGGCCAGAGCCTCTGGAATAGAACGGATCAATACCTCATCAGCCGCGCTCATCCCCTTATGTACCAAAGCAGAAAAACCACCGATAAACGAAATACCAATCGCTTTGGCTGCCTTATCCAGCGTCTGCGCTATAGAAACATAGGAATCTGCACCTGTAGCTGCGCCGATCTGCGCAATCGGCGTCACCGCAATACGCTGATTGACAATCGGCACCCCGAACTTAGTTGACAATTCAGTCGCCGTACGCACCAAATCCTTGCCGATACGGGTTATTTTGGCATAAATTTTTGCATTTAACCGATCAATATCGGTATCAATACAGTCGTGTAAATCAATACCAATAGTAATCGTGCGTACGTCAAAATGTTGGTCAGCGACCATTCGTACAGTTTCTAGAATTTCGTTGTTCTGAATAGAAAACGACATTGCGAACTCCTAAATCCGGTGCATGGCATTAAACAATTCTTCATCCTGCACGCGAATATGCAGTCCCTTTTTTTCTCCCTCAATGGACAGAAACTCACAAAATTGCATACGCGGCAACGTACACAACTCAGCATTCAGCAAAATAATCATCGTGAAATAATCATCCATCAACTGCTGACTGATATTGACAATACTGACCTTGTGCTCAGCCAGCATTGTGGCCACTTCAGCAACTATACCAATACGATCTTTTCCAATTACCGTCATCACAGCGCGACTAGACATAATTTTTCCTATTATTAATCATTTATCATTACCATAATATAACTATGGATACTTATATACAATTTAGCCAGCAATTAAATAGTTATGTTTAACTCATTCATCTGACTGGTTTTAAAAATCAGTGCCAACAGCAAAATCAAACCGGCTATAGCCAATCCCAGCACCGACACTCCTGTCCATTTATAATAAGCATAAGCCATTGCGGAAGACAACGAACCCAATACACCACCGATAAAATACATACTCATGTATCCGGAAGCTATTCTGCCCTTTAATGCAGGGTCAGACCGATAGATCAGCGTCTGATTAGTGATATGCAATGCTTGAATAGCAAAATCCAAAAGGACTACACCAGCAATCAAAGCCCACAGATGCACACCACCAACATACAGCAGCACCCAGCTGCACAGAAAAAGCAATCCGCATATCAGCGACATAACATAACTATAGCCCTTATCTGTCGCCCAGCCGCCAACATTGGAACCGAACACGCCCAACGCACCAAACAGACCAAACAGACCAATTATGCTCAAACTGAAATGATACGGTTCATGACTGAGCAATAAAGTCAGCGGAGTCCACAATATCGAAAATAAACAGAAATCCAGTGCACCTAAAATAGCACGTTGTCGCAATAACGAAGTGCGCCACAACAACTGCCATACTGATACCAGCGTTTGCCGGTAACTTAGCCTAGGGGCTATAGGCTGCACTTTTGGCAATTTCCATTGCAACAATAGTGTCATTGCCAGTAACATCACTGCGCCGAGCACATATACCATCCGCCAGCCCCACCACTGTGCTATTAAACCGGAAAAAGTCCGCGACAACAGGATACCAAGCAACAAACCACTCATCAGCGTACCGATAACCCGCCCACGAGCTTGAGGTGTGGTCAGACTCGCCGCCAAAGGCATTAGAATCTGTGCCACCGTACAAAAAGTGCCAACCAGCAACAGTCCAGCAACAAAAAGCCATAAACTTTGAGCGAAGGCAAGCAGCAAAGCACTAACACCAACCACAGCATACAAATAAACAATTAGCTTTTTGTTATCCACTACATCACCGAGTGGTACCAAAAAAATTAACCCTAAAGCATAAGCAAGCTGTGTCAGCGAAATCAGCACCCCACTGTGCATCACATTCATGCCAAATTGACTGGCCGCCACCTCAATAAGTGGAAAAATAAAATAATTGCTCGCCACAGCCAGACCAATAGCTAAAGCCATCAAAAAGATCTGAACAGATGACAATCCTACATGCTCTTTCATAAAGCAAAAACCACCAAATAAACACTATCTATTAATAATAGCATTTAGTGATTTTTACAAGGACACACCATCCAATGTGGCCACCGTATTAATATCCTTATCGCCACGACCGGATAAATTAACCAAAATAGTTTCATTTTTCGACATTTTCGGTGCATTGGCCACTGCCCAGGCAACAGCATGACTGGATTCTAATGCCGGAATAATCCCTTCCAGATGGCAAAGCAAATGGAAAGCCTCTAATGCTGCTTCATCGCCGATGGCTTCATATTGCACCCGTCCCAAATCATGCAGTAAACCATGTTCCGGCCCAACTCCCGGATAATCCAAACCAGCCGAAACCGAATGCGTAGCGACAACCTGCCCACACTCATCCTGCATCAGATAACCACGGAAACCATGCAATACCCCCAACGGACTGCGGGAACTGATCGGTGCTGCATGCTGATTGCCGTTGAGCCCTAGCCCACCAGCCTCCACGCCCACCAGCCTAGTTTGCGCCACATTAATATATGGATAAAACAGCCCGATTGCATTCGAACCGCCACCAACACAAGCCACGGCAACGTCAGGCTGGCGACCAATCTCTTCATCCATCTGTACCCGCGCCTCTTCGCCGATAATACATTGGAAATCACGTACCATTTCCGGATAAGGCATCGGACCGGCCACAGTACCAATAATATAATAAGTATCATCTACTCGTGCTACCCACTCACGCAAGGCTTCATTCATTGCATCTTTCAGCGTCTTAGAGCCGGACTCAACCCCAACAACCTCTGCACCCAATAACTTCATTCGGTAGACATTTGGCGCCTGCCGCTTAATATCTTCTGTTCCCATGAATACCGTGCATTTCATTCCGAACCGTGCAGCTACTGTTGCCGAAGCCACACCGTGCTGGCCAGCGCCGGTTTCCGCAATAACCCGTTTTTTGCCCATGCGCTGTGCCAGCAATGCCTGCCCGATAGTATTATTAATCTTATGCGCACCGGTATGATTCAAATCTTCACGTTTCAGATAAATTTGCGCTCCGCCAAGATGGTCAGACAGACGCTTAGCATAGTAAACCGGACTGGGACGACCCACATAATGCTTCAAATCATCATGAAACCGCACCCAGAAAGCCGGATCAGCTTTTGCCTCGTAATAAACTCGTTTTAACTCAGCTAAAGCCGCCATCAGTGTTTCTGATACAAACAGCCCACCATGTTGACCAAAAAAACCTTGTTGATCCGGATAGTGATAATTTTCCATATTTCTTTCCATTGAACGACTATTCGATCGCCTAATTGAACCATTAAATCATATTAACACTTTTTAATACTGCTAGCCTGAATTGACCCAGACTTAACAACCTGATTACAACAGTATCTTTACCACACAATCAACTCAGCATCCGAATAGCCTTTATGTTACCTTTCACAAAAGCAACCCGTTAAAGCATAACTGGCAGATTCAGATCTGCACCAGCAAACGTAACCTGACATATCATTGCAAAAACATCCCCAGTATCCAAGCAAAATAATAAAATCGTAAAAAATTTATTACTGACCTGTTGCAGAAAAAGAAATCGCTACGGCAGAAGAATCCACCTAGACTAAATGCCAATAGGTTTTACAAAACAATCAAAGAACGATACTTAAACAATCCACATCGTTGTCGTCGCTGACTGCAATCCCATCATTACCACTATTTTACAAAAACATTGATTATCAACAAAATAAATATTAAATTAACATAATTTTCCCAGAAAACCAGTCCATCTGTCATTACCAATAATTGGCAGATGACGCATTAGCTAATTTAAAATATGGCATAACTGTTGCTTGGTATTAACAATACACTCATCTGCTACAAAAAAAGGACCTTAAATCATTAATATCAGAGAAAGCATAGTCTACAATGTAATACAAAAATAGGTTTATTTAACCAACCATCAGAACATAAATACTTGGTGGATTGGTTGAAGACACCTGCACAAAACGCACCAAGCAGCAACAATTGTGGTTTATTTTAAACACATTATTCAAATAATGGATAAAGCAAGCTCACCTTTGTTCACTTCAAACCAGTGTATGGCAAAACCAACACAATATATACCTTAGCTTCATCCATAAACTAATAATCTTTTTTAAATACAATCCATTATCACTACCTAAAATGCTGACAGCAGCATCTCATTAGTTAGGCCCGCCACTGAAATGGTTTTTATATGATTAAGACAAATAATAACAATTTTAACCTGATGATTTATTTAATATATCTTACCACAAAATAAATAATTTTTTGACAAAACATAAAAACTCTTTAATCTGATAAAATAATTTAACTAAATCCTCTAAATTCTATAGAAAATAGCCAATAAAATTAGTTAATTAATGCACATCCATATAACTTTATCAATATAGTTTTTAAAGTATTATTTAATAATATAACAACACCATCACCAATAATTTTAATAGGAACAAAATCCATAAAATAAATTGCACCACAGCATTGAAACAGTGAATTGTTACATCCTAACTGGCTCAGCGTGCTCGAGCCACTCCCAGTAAAGCTCTGATCTTGGCCACCCAATTTGCGCCAGCAACCTATTCTCTCGCACATTGAGTAGACAACAAGTCCACCCAATACACATAAAGTAGCGGTTACTGAGAGAAGCCATTGTAAAATTAGCCAACCCTTTGGTGATAAATTGGGCGGCATCGCGCCTATTGGTATTCAAAACAATTCAGGCTTGGATTTTACAGAACAGCAACATATTACAGTCACTTCTACAGGTAATAGCTACCGGATGACAACAGCTTACAGTTTCACTCTAGGCGGAGCAGCAATTTTTAATGAGCCGACTGTTACCGCTAGCTCCACAAAAAATTCATCTGGGATCATTTTAAGTGTAAACACCAATTTAACAGTCAACGGTAATTTAAATACTTCCTAAGCCAGCTACGGTGCAGCCACAGTAGAGTGAGCGAATGATTCTAATGTAATAAAAGTTTGAGGTAGTAATAGTTAAAAGTAAAACCAAATTAATGACAAAAAATAGCTCTGCTTATCGTGCTGACGGTTTGCACAGTAAGCGACAGTAGTATTTGAAAGCACCGTCGAGATTGATATTCAAGCATGCGGTATAGGCATCAGATTAAAAGTGAAACCTTACATTAAAAAAGACAGTAACATTCAATTTATTAACAAAAATGCAATCGTTTTTGTAGATGGGCAACTTAATAATCACCGCGACATAACCATTAATCGCATTTCAACAAACGCAGCCATTTTGAGCACCTCAGCAGGGAAAAATGAGTTTAATCATGAAAATGCGCGCATTAACGCCAGTAATTGTGCTGCTTTCTTCCCGTACCGGGAATCGAACATTGAAAACCAATAACAGCATGGGTATTATCATAAAATCTGTTGACACTGATGTATTCAAAAACACAGTAGATGATATAACTAAAGCCACGTATAACCGGTTATTAATCAGACAAATTTAGACCAAAAAAGTACTACTTATCTGGATCATAGCGGCACATAGAAAATCGTCGCTGCGTCAAGCTTGCCCACGCTGTCTAATACCGGTGCCATTGTGTACCAACATCCTATTGTCAACCACAGCAATGACAACAAGATTTCTACATCTTCAATATCAACAATAATGATAGCGGTAATGGTGGTGAAATTAGAGTGCATACCCACGGCCATTTCTCCCAGAGGTGACATGGCGAAAATTGCCACTCCGTTGTGCTCAATATTGCTGGTTTTGCTACAGGAGACACCATCATCATTCCGACATCAAGCGATGGTACCAAATCATGAAAGGATATCTTATATGAGACTTTTTTAAAAAGATGTATTAATTTTTTATCGTAAATTTTATTGAAAATGAAAATGCTAGAAAAGATCTTTGTGATACAATTGCAAAGATGGGGCACTATATGATCGCAGGTACTATCTTAACTCTTACTTTTGAGAAAGAATCTGATTATATAACTGCTGTTATAGTGTTTTCATGGGAATGTTACTTATATACAGTAGCATAAAGCTGAATAATAAGTAATAGGGGTACTTATTATGTGGTTACTTTTTTACTCGGTTTATTTATGTTCATTTTCACTTTATGGTGTATTAAAGCAGCTAAACCAAGGAAAAAATTAGTCTTTACTCATAATCCTATTAACGTGCTACCATATAATATGGCTTATGAGTAAAGAGGTTAAAATATAGAGGTACTTATTATGTGGTTACTTTTTTTACTCGGTTTGTTTATGTTCATTTTCACTTTATGGTGTATTAAAGTAGCTAAACCAACGAAAAAAAATTAGTATTTACTCATAAGCCTATTAACATGTAATAGGCTTTTTTATAAGGAGGTTAAAATGGAGCAAAGATCAATATCGTTTATTTTTGTTACAGAAAAAAAAGATTTATTCGATGGAGAAAACAAGCAAAAAACAACAATATGACGTTAGAGAACTGGATTATTAAAAAGTTAAATTCTGATGTGAAAGTAGTTTATAAAAAAGTAAAATTACAAAAATATATTCCAAAAGACGAACAATGGTTTATAAAATTATCGACGAAACCTGAATTAAAAGGATACTGGGTTCATTGTTCACGGTTAGATGAAAAAAAACTAGTAGAATGGATAACTTGTAAATTAGATTCTTGACATCATACATCATTGATGGCAATGTTCAGCAGATTGCTCAAGTCATCAATACCCTTCCTGTAGTCGAAGTTGGCGTGAGTGGTATTGATACTCTTGCGGGTACCGCTATAACCATAGGTTTGATAGCAGAACAGTTAACCTATCGCAATACCTCAAATAGCAGTAAAAAAACATTACTAGATTATGGCGGTACACAACAACAGTAGCAACGGTGGCGATGATCATTCTGATAAAACCCATCTGATTTATGCTGATGCTGTCGCCGGTTATACCCTGATGCCGCGTGTTAACCTTGAACAAGGGTTTGCCAGCTTGGCTACTTTGCGTGAACGCCGCGGCGATATCACGGCTGCCGACAGCAATCGTAATACCTGGGCACGCGCCTTTGGCAAACATCACAAACAAGACGGCAAACAACGTCTAAATCTGGATACCGACATCTACGGTTTACAGATCGGTCATGACTTCTGGGTCAAACCAACTGCTAACGGTGTCAATCTGCTTGATGGGCACACTAATAAAAAATTCCGTCTGTATTTGTTGACCAACAGATATTTTTAATCTGGATGAATACACTTTAAAGGATCATGCAGCTTTCAATAAAGCGATATCAGACTAGCCGGTATATTTGTCTATTAATTCTTACGTAAATATACATAGTTATCTTCTGGACCGGTAAAGATATAAATACCTTCTTTCGGCGATAAAAAGACAAATTCCTGATATCCCTCTGCGCAGTCTGATTCAACGTGGAGTACTTTATATTGTTGATCTTGTTTAATACGTGTTTTCAATTTTTGCCAATAAACTATAACCTTTTTATATTCATCTATATAGCTTTTTATCGACTGATTGATATCCTTGATGATTTTTTTCCCACTATAGGTAACTATTTTCTGTCTAAAGTATAATTTCCCATGGCATTTTTCTTTAAGATTGGTTTGATGATATTGTTCAAATCCATGCTTGTTTATAATGAGCTTATGGTTTTCGCCAAATTGCCCTTTCCCTCTCCATGTACCATAACTATCTATTAAATAATTATTAAATGCAAAGGTTAGCTGAGATATCAAAAAAATAAAGCATGCCAATATTAATTTTTTCATTTAGCGTCCTGAATAATCGAAGGGGAAATAAGCAAAGAGGCTTTGCAAGAATGTAATCTTACTAATGGTGCTATTTAAGTGATTTAATTATCTTATGATATCCTTCATAAGATACATTAAGAGTACATAATTCATACACTGGTTTATTTTGTTTTTTCCGCTTTAAGCAATGATATTTTGCAGATGGATCTTTAACAATTTTGAAGTTTTTATCTCTGAACCAATCTTTAGCTTCGCTATTCGACAATTCTTTATCTTCTTCAGAAGACAAAAAATTTAACTTGCAATAAAAATCATTGCAACCAGCCGATGATGCCTTGTATGTTGTACCATTAAATTTTATTGTTAAATCTGTACCTCTTTTAAAAAGGAAGGTAAAAACCAAACAGGAACCTTGAGTAATTTTACCCTTTTCAAGAAGTGTACATTGTTCTTTTCTAAAGTCCTCAGGGGTTAACTTCAGTTCTTCTTCAAAGGTTTCAGCCTTAACCAGCATAGCGATAAAGTAAAGCAATATAAAGAAAACATACTTTTTAAGCGTAATTAACTTTCAATAATATATATTTGCACATTATCGTAATAATTGGAAATTAAATCAACCTGTTGTCCCACCACTGACTATATGAGCAATATGTGCTTGCGAAACCTGTCTGGTTGGCATATGGGCAATAAATCCATTGTCTAAAGAGACCTAATCAAACATCAAACAAAAAAACATCAAGATCTCTGGTAATAAGCATATCACCCATCAAAATCTACACATCTACACCTCAAATCGGCGTCATTTTACTCTTTGCTTAAATACTCTGAAGCATTAACAAATATTAATCCAGACTTAAAAATTTAGCCATAACCATTCAGATTTTAACTCCAACCACAATAATATGATATATAAATAAAATACTTTAACTTATTTGTCCTCCTGCTCAGCTAAAATGAGCAAAACTGTAAAATGACCACCGCAAAATATACAAATATCATCTTAATTTTAATAAAACACATCATGCACAACAAAAAATAACATTTTAATATATAAAATAAATATATTTTTTGATTAATATTAAACTTTATATAAAAATGTTATTTTCCAAATAAATTATTATTTTATTTACAAAACAATAAAATATAATTGACAATTATTATATTAACATATACGCTCTAAAAAAATTAAATTTGAATATATTGAAATATAATTATCCCATATGTAATTTAATAAATATTTGGATACAAATATGAACAAGGTTTATAAAATAGTTTGGCATGCGCTAAAGAGACAATGGGTGGTCGTCTCAGAGCTGGCCAAAAAAGGCAAAACTAAGAGCATCAAGCTGCTTGCCTTAGCTGCCTTGGCGAGTTTATCTTCAGTGGTTATGGCCGTTTGTTACAATACAGGGCATCATTTCACGGCTAATCTCGGCAGTTCATGCACTTTACCCTCCAGCATTAATAATGGAATACCTTCAAACTTTCACGATGATCATGTAGTGGTAGTAAACACCGGAGCAAAAGCTTCCAGTAGTGGCGATATCAATATAAGCAGCGTGGGCAGCAACAACGCACTGATTATAGGCACGCACACCAGAGATGACGAAGCTCTAGCAGAAGCCACGATCGGAGGTAATCTTACTATAACCCATTACAATAATCCT
>JAGGIK010000058.1 GCA_024103515.1 Snodgrassella sp.
TCATGTTTAAATCCTCTGTGGGTTAATGAAGAGAATTTCTACTTTGAGGCTGTACTATTTTAGGGGGTAGTTACAATACCTATTTAAGACTGGCGTTTACTAAAGTACATACAGAGAAAAACAATTTAATTGCTGCGGATATACTCAATGATAAAGTGATACCATTTTTTGATAATGAGCGGGTAGCGCTTTTGCGAATTCTGACGGATAGAGGAAACGAATATAACAGTCATAAAGAGCGTCATGCATACGAACTGTATCAGAATTTGGAGGATATAGAGCATACAAAAACAAAAAGCCTACAGTGCGCAAACGAATAGTATCTGTGAGCGATTGCATAAGACGATGAAGACCGAATGTTATGATATTAAATTTAGGCGTAAAATATATACCGAACTGAAAGAGATACAACAAGATATTGAGCTTTAGCTAGAGTTTTACAATCGGGAAAGAGCACATTCAGGGAAATACTGTTATGGTAAGACACCCTGGCAAACTTGGGTAGAAAAGGACTGGCTCAAGAAAAGCAGCTAGAGAATTTATTTTACACATCAGACAGTCATTGTGTTAGAACGAATGTCGATGAGTAGGGAGTGTCTGTCAGATTAAGTTTGAGCTAGTACAGATTGGTGTCCGGTAGTGGCGTGTGTGCCTCATCTGGCTATGTCATGATTTAGGTGGTTTTAAGAAGCGTTTAATTACTCTAGAAGGTTAGGTTTGCGCCACTTTTTATCAAAAAAAAATAGAGGTAGCTTTGCTACCTCTATTTTTCATTACAGGTTACCTATATCCGCTCAGCCAATTGTTGCGCTTTGCCTATATATAAGGCTGGCGTCAAGGCAAGTAACTGTGCTTTGGCCTCAGCCGGTATAGTCAGTTGATTAATAAATGCCTGTAAACTTTCTGGAGTGATGCCATGTTTGCCACGTGTAAGTTCTTTTAACTGTTCATACGGATTGGGTACACCATACCGACGCATCACGGTCTGAATTGGTTCGGCTAGCAATTCCCATGTTGCATCCAAGTCATCTGCAAAGGCTACTGTATTAATTTCCAGTTTATGCAAACCACGCAGATGAGCGGTCAGACCCAGTATGGTATAGCCGAAGGCGACACCCATATTGCGTAGAACTGTGCTATCAGTCAGATCGCGCTGCCAACGTGATACGGGTAGTTTTTCTGCCATAAACGCCAGCACAGTATTGGCCATCCCTAAATTACCCTCGGAATTTTCAAAGTCAATCGGGTTGACTTTATGTGGCATAGTAGAAGAACCCACTTCGCCGGCTTTAACTTTCTGCTTAAAGTAACCAATTGAAATATAGCTCCAGATATCGCGGTTAAAATCAATTAGGATGGTATTGATACGACTGATATTGTGGAAAATTTCAGCCATGTAGTCATGCGGTTCGATCTGTATGGTGTAAGGGTTGAAAGTTAAATTCAGATTATATTCTACAAAACGACGACAATGCCCTTCCCAATCGATTTCCGGATAAGCGGCTAAATGGGCATTGTAATTACCCACTGCTCCATTGATTTTACCCAGAAATGGTTGTTGTTCGAGCAAATGCATCTGGCGCTGTAAGCGAGCAATAATATTGGCAATCTCTTTACCTAAGGTGCTGGGTGTAGCCGGCTGACCATGGGTACGGCACATCATTGGCAAGGCCGCATGTGTATGAGCCATTTCACGTAATTCTGTAATCAGTTGGTTTAATTTAGGTAACAGTACTTCATCTCGTGCCTGTTTAAGCATCAGCGCATGGGATAAATTGTTGATGTCTTCGCTGGTACAGGCAAAGTGAATAAATTCACTGACTGCCATTACTTCTGGCATTCGTGCCAGGCGCTGTTTCAACCAGTATTCAATTGCTTTCACATCATGATTAGTGGTTGCTTCTATGGCTTTAATCGCCTCAGCATCTTCTGGTGAAAAATTCGTGATTACCTGATCAATTTCCTGCAATGTGGCTGGACTAAAAGGGGGTACTTCACTGATGGCAGGTTCCGCAGCCAGTGCTTTTAACCAGCTCAGCTCTACTTTTACCCGCGCATGCATTAAACCATATTCAGAGAAAATCGGGCGTAGATCGGCAACAGCCTGTGCATAACGACCATCCAGAGGAGATAAGGCAAATAAAGGATTTATCATGTTGAGTTTATTTCCAGAACAGTAAGTAAAAGAAAAATTCTATTAGTAAACTGGGCACTAAGATTTGCTAGGTTATTCGTGTATCTGTTTTAATTTTAATGGTGCCGCGCATTGTGACGGTAATTTGGTACAGCCAGTCATATTAGCTCCGCTCATTTAGGCGCGCATGGTTCCCAATCTATTCACAAGCGATTGTAGATCTACTTGAGAATTTAGTCCGTCTGTATCCGATAATATGGCACAGATAGAAATTCTACTTTGGTAACAAATAAGGCTGTCGGAATGATTCCTTCAGCCTTGATATCATTGAGAACTAAACACCCTGTTTTAGACTGGCCTCGATGAAACCATCCAAATCACCATCCATTACTGCTTTGATATTGCCGACTTCATAGCCGGTGCGCAAGTCCTTGATACGGGAAGAGTCAAAGACATAAGAGCGGATTTGATGTCCCCAGCCGACATCATCCTTGCTGGCTTCTAGATTCTGTTTCTCTTCGTTACGACGACGCATTTCCAATTCAAACAGCTTCGCTTTAAGCATATTCATCGCTTCTTCGCGATTACGATGCTGGGAGCGGTCATTTTGGCACTGCACCACTATACCAGTTGGTTCATGAGTGATGCGCACTGCTGAATCCGTTTTATTGATGTGCTGACCACCAGCCCCGGAAGCTCGGTAGGTATCTATACGTAAATCGGCCGGGTTGATTTCGACTTCAAAACTGTCATCTACTTCTGGATAAACAAATACAGAAGCAAAAGAAGTATGACGTTTATTATTGGAATCAAAGGGAGAATAGCGCACTAAGCGATGAATACCGGTTTCGGTACGCAATAAACCGTATGCGTATTCACCATCCAGTTTGATGGTAGCACGATTTATACCGGCAATTTCGCCTTCGTCTTCTTCCAGCACTTCTACTTTAAAGCCTTTACGCTCAGCATAGCGGATATACATACGCAACAGCATACCTGCCCAGTCTTCTGCTTCGGTACCGCCGGCTCCAGCCACAATATCAATAAAGCAATTATTTACATCTGCCGGCTGATTAAACATGCGTTTGAATTCTAATCCAGCCAACTCTTGCTGCAAGGTATTGATATCCGCTTCTACTGCCGCAAAACTGTCGGCATCATTTTCATCAACAGCCATCTCTAACAACATACGACTGTCCTCAATGCCGTTATGCAAACGATCTAGAACCAGTACAATACCCTCTAATACTTTGCGTTCTTTGCCTACATCCTGCGCTTTTTTTGGATCATTCCATAATTGTGGATCTTCTGAAAGGCCGATCACTTCCTCCAGACGATCTTTTTTGCCAGCGTAGTCAAAGATACCTCCGTAAATCGTTATTCCGGTTCTGCATATCATCCAGAATATTATTTAACTGATTAATGCGCTCCGCTTCCATATTTTTCTCTTCAGCCAGATATTTAAAAACAGGCATATATTATAACAGAGTCTTATATAGCCATCAGGCCGTATCAATAACGGCCTGATGGTGTTTCAAGTTTTGTGGTCGGCTTAATTAGTCCAAATTAAAAACTTTTTTCATTCGCATTCTGTTGGTTGATGCGATAAAGTGGTCAGCCGGCGCAATAGATATTGCAGCATAATGCCGTAGGTCGGCAAAAAGAATAATGCCGCAATGGTTAATTTAAAGCCATAGTCAGTTAGGGAAATCTGCAACCAATTTTCTGCCATAAATTCATTCGGTGAATGGTAAAAGGCAACTGCAAAAAATACCAGCGTATCCATAGCACTACCAAATATTGCCGAAGCACTTGGTGCCAGCCACCAGTGTTTATTGCGACGCAAGCGATTGAACACCATAATATCCATCAGCTGGCCAACTACATAGGCAGAAAAACTGGCCAAAGCAATTCTGGCTACAAATAGATCGAAATGCCCCAGAGCAGCCCATCCCATCCAATGTCCGTCTTGCCACAGTACAGATATCACATAAGAAAAGAATAAGGAAGGCAACATTACCCAGAAAATAATCCGCCGCGCCAGACCTGCGCCAAAAATTCGTACGGTTAAGTCGGTAGTAAGAAAAATAAATGGAAAAGTGAAAGCACCCCAAGTATTGTGCAGACCATATAATATAAATGGAAACTGTACCAAATAATTACTGGTCACAATCACCAGCATGTGCCAAAACGTCAGCCAGCGCAAAGCTTTTAGACGCTGGGCATGTGTAAATTGATACATAATTTTATCCTGTTGCGTATTTAACAAAATCAAACTGATCTGTAAAAACTATAATGCTATGATGGGCAGTTTTCGTTTTACTCAGTTTGATATTCGGTAATGATTTAGTGATTACATCAGTTGAAACTGCAACAAGCGTTGCATGGCCATTTCAGCATATCGTGTATCAGCTTGACCATAATTAGCATACGGATGAATGGCAATTCCGCCGCGTGGCGTGAATTCTCCATAGACCTCGATATATTTGGGTTGCATTAGTGCAATCAGATCTTTCATGATGATATTGACACAGTCCTCATGGAAATCACCATGATTGCGAAAACTAAACAGATACAACTTCAACGATTTACTCTCTACCATACGTTGGTGTGGTAAATAATTGATATAGATTGTCGCAAAATCCGGCTGACCGGTTTTCGGACATAGGCTGGTAAATTCAGGACAGATAAGTTTAACGAAATAATCGTTATCAGGATGTTGATTGTCAAAGGCTTCCAGTAGCTCTGGGGCATAATCACTGCGATAAACAGTATGCTGATTGCCCAACTGGCTGACCGTGCCCAGATTATTTTTTGTACGCATAGACTTGATTTCCTAGTTTTTTAATGTGGGAGGTTTGCGAACCACAGGGAGGCAGATTGTACATGAAAGTTATGCAGACTCAAACGATTAATTTGTGTTAGTAACAAGAGGGAATTTAACGCACAACAAAATGGTTATTATTAACACAATATATCAATAACAATTTATTTATTAGCTTATTTTGTATTTAAGTGGCTAATTTTTATATTTATAAGCAATTTTATTGCTGCTTAATAGTTTAATCCTTGCTTTTTAAAGGCTTTCATTATAGTCTGATAACCATATTATCAAAATAAAATATTAAACAGGAATTAACATGATTCACGCGGTACCACGCCAAACAGACGACGTCAGAATAAATGAAATCAAAGAATTGCTGCCTCCAATTGCCCATTTATACGAATTGCCGATTACCAAACATGCCGCCGAAGTGGTGCATGATACCCGCCAGTCCATTGCCGATCTGGTACATGGTCGCGACAAACGGCTGTTGGTGATTATTGGCCCTTGTTCCATCCATGATTCAGCTGCGGCAGTAGAATACGCACAAAAATTAAATGTATTGCGGCAAAAATACTGCAAAGAGCTTTTGATCGTAATGCGCGTTTATTTTGAAAAACCACGCACTACTGTGGGTTGGAAAGGCCTGATCAACGATCCTTATCTAAACGGTTCCTACGACATTAATCATGGGCTGCGTCTGGCGCGTAAATTATTACTGGAATTGAACAATATCGGCATGCCAGCTGCAACCGAATTTCTGGATATGATTACACCTCAGTATTTTGCTGATCTGATTTCATGGGGAGCCATTGGTGCACGTACAACCGAAAGTCAAGTACATCGTGAACTCGCTTCGGGCTTAAGCTGTCCAGTAGGTTTTAAAAATGGTACCGATGGTAATCTAAAAATCGCTATTGACGCTATTGGCGCAGCCAGTCATCCTCATCATTTCCTGTCTGTGACCAAAGCCGGTCATTCAGCCATTGTGCGCACAAGTGGCAATCCGGACTGTCATATTATTTTGCGCGGTGGCAAAGAGCCGAACTATAGCCATGAACATGTTTCAGCTGCAATACAGCAATTACAGAAAAATCAAGTCACACCTTACCTGATGATTGATTGCAGCCATGCCAACAGTCATAAAGATTACCGTCAGCAAATGACCGTGGCCAAAGATGTTGCCGCTCAGATTCAGGCTGGTGAGCAGCATATTATGGGCGTGATGGTAGAAAGTAATTTAACTGAGGGAAGACAGGATAAACCAGAAAATTACGGACAGAGCATCACAGATGGGTGTATTGGCTGGGAAGAAACAGAAGCTATGCTGGCTTTATTGGCACAAGCGGCTCAAATACGTCAGAAAGCTTGATTGAATTGAAAAATTGGAGATAAATATTAACCAGTGCCGTGGCACTGGTTTGCTTTTTACTCACTTGGCAATGAAATTGGAGCTATTGTTTAGACAAATGCGTTTTCTGGAAGGCAAAAGCCTATCTTAGATAGCAGAATTGGGTATTAACTATTAGTAATACATATGGCACAATATACAAGAAAAAAGAAAATTTTCATCCTGATTCCTTGGTTTTATTTATCTAAATTTCACATATAAAATAGTATTTAGGATAAGTACACATTTTCTCAAGAATCACATTACACCGCCCATCACCAAGTTAAAATTTATTGATCAGACAGGCGTTTTCTATATGTTTAACTTATAAATTGGATGTCTTTTAACGTAATGATTTAAAGCCGAGCAAATGCTGTCGAGTAGCAAGCCAGGCACCAAGCATTCCCAGAGCGTAAACCACCAGCAATGTTATTAAAATCTCGCGTAGATTAAAGAAACGCCAGATCATATTTACCCCATATGGCTGCAAAATAGCATTGATCAATGGACGAGTCAGCTGATTGAGCCAAAAGCACAAACCAATACTGATAGCCGCTGCAAGTAGGCTTTGCCATACTGCCAGATATAAAAATGGACGACGGATAAATGACGCAGGTGCACCCAGCAGTTTGGTGATTTCAATTTCTTCGCGATGACTGAGTATCTGTAGACGAATCGTGTTATACGCCACCAGCGCAAATGTTAAACCCAATGTCATACCCAGAAACCATAACAACCGATGGATAAACTGATTAATTTGATATAGCGTCTGCGTCCATTCTGCATCCATCTTGACACTTTCTACCATTGGTAGCTGTGCCAGTTGCGATTGCAAAGCTTCCAGTTCGGCAGGTGTCTCCGTTTTCGGCGTCACCGTAAAAGCATCAGGCAGTGGATTACTTTCCAACATAGAAACAAGATCCTGACCGCCCATGCTTTGCTGCAATTCTTGCAGTCCCTGCTGCTTACTCACAAAAATAACTTTATCTAGCTGATTATTGCTTTCGAGAGCTTTCTGAACCACTTCATTTTCCGTTGCTCCAGCATTCAATTGCATATATAGGGTCATGGTAGGCGTTTCATTCATCAGCCCCAATACCTGCTGCCCACTTTGGATACCCAGATAAAGCGCTAAGGGCAAAGTCATAGCAATAGCCAGCATCAATAAAATCAGCAAAGTAGCAATCGGCTGGTGCACTAACTGACGTAAAGCCTTACAGGCAGCTTCCCAATGCAATGATATCAATTGCTTCATGCGTATAACCTGCCTTCCTGCAAACGGATAATGCGATGGCCATAGTCAGCCATCAGCGATTCATCATGTGCGGCCACCATTACTGTGGTTCCGGCCTCATGAAATGTCTTGAATAGCTCCATAATATCTAGAGCGTAAGCACGATCCAGATTGGCAGAAGGTTCATCTGCAATTAATAAGCTGGGCTGGTGCACAACCGCTCGAGCGATGCATAAGCGTTGCTGTTCACCACCGGACAGGGTGATCGGATCAGCCAGTTCACGACCACCTAAGCCTACTTTTTCAATTGCGATGCGTGCACGCCGTTCTGCCTGCTTGTACTCATAACCAATAATACGCAGCGGTAATATCACATTCTGCAGTACATTACGATCAAACAGCAATTTATGATCCTGAAATACAATGCCAATATGCTGACGCAGAAAGCCGAGCTGATTGTCATTTAATTGCCCAAGATCATGTTTGTTCAGCCATACTTTACCTTTAGTAGGCTTAGTAATACCGCTGATCAGCTTCAGAATAGTAGATTTACCCGCACCCGAATGACCGGCAATAAAAATCATCTCACCTTTACTAATCGAAAAACTCAAGTTTTTCAGTGCAGTAAATCCACCAGGATAAGTTTTTGAAACCTGCTCAAAACGAATCATCTGTCTGAATCCGTCTGTTAAAATAAGTTTTGATTATACCTGAGCTTGATGCAGATGAAAGCACCGATCTGTTCAGCAACAATAATATACCTATGCTAATATATTCCTGTTTCTGACTGGCAACTCACACAAGGAGATCTTTATGCCCATCATTACTATGTACACAACCGGTGTATGTCCTTATTGCCAGATGGCCAAAGCCCTGCTCAAACAAAAGGGTATTACCGAAATCAACGAAATTCGCATTGATACCGACCCACAGGTACGTGAACAAATGATGCAGCGCACCGGTCGCCGTACCGTACCGCAAATTTATATTGGTGAAACTCATGTCGGTGGCTTTGATGATTTGAATGCTTTAAACCAAGCAGGTAAACTAGATCCTTTACTAAAAGATTAACTTTTCTCAACCTCATACATGCTGTTATGCTATGAGGTCTACGAGTCAATTTTAGATCGATTATTGAAAGAAAAGAATGAGCAATAAAGAAACAACAAATGAGCAGGCAGCAGCACAGCCGGTATTCAGTATTGAAAAAATTTATCTGAAAGACATGTCTTTGGAAGCGCCGCATGTACCACAGATCTTCCTAGATGGTGGCGAACCACAAATAGAAGTGCGTGTAGCGACTGCAGCAGAAAAGCTGGAAAATGAGTTCTATAACGTCTCTGTCACGGTCACTGTCACCGCAAAAATGCCAGATGAACGCATATTGTTTCTGAACGAAGTAGCACAAAGCGGTATTTTCCGCATTGCCAACATCCCACAAAAAGACGTGGATTTACTCTTGGCCGTGGCCGCGCCAAATATTCTATTCCCCTATGCACGCGAAACCGTATCCAGCACCATCACCCGCGCTGGTTTCCCACCGGTAATGCTTGCTCCTATCAATTTTGAAGCCATGTATCAGGGAGAACAAGCCAATGCCGGCAACGCATAATCAGTAGCAAAAATTTAAAGCTGCTTTCTCCTCAGAGTAAATCCAGAGAAAAAAGCAGCTTTTTGATACTCACAATCCAATATATAGGCAGATTAACCGCCAAAGGCAACAGCCAGATAAGGTTAATACCCGGTTCACCAGCCAAATCGGTGCCAAACAACAACCCTATTCAAATACAACTAATAAGCATGCTTGTCTACCAAACCAATACAAACCACAACAATCATTGCTTTAATCATCTCCGTATTAATCGGCTTAGATTTTATACCGATACATAAATACCATCCCGCTGGCAACCCCGATCAGGCACAATGGAAGGATATAGTAGACTGCCCCGATTGGACTGTAACTATTTAGCCATTGCACCAAAGGCAGTGTTATTCCGCCCACAATTGCATAGGCAATATTATAAGAAAACGAAATACCAGTGAAACGGATGGCCGCTGGAAACATATGCACCATAGCGGCTGAAACGATACCAGCAACACCGGTAGTCAACCCAAGCAACAGATACAGCACAGAAATAACACTGTAACCGTATAATCCGAGCGAAGAATAAAATAACGCGGCCATTATCCCAGTGAGTAAAGTGCCAACAGTAAATGCCCGGCCAACGCCTAATCGATCGGCTAAAAAACCATACAGAATACAACCAAGCATTTGCATGACTATAGCCATACTTTGCATTTGAAATGCCTGAGAACTGGAAAAGCCAAATGTTCCGGTTAGTAATTGCGGCATCGCCAATAAAATCACGACCACACAACCGGTTAAAAACCATGTCATCAACATGCCGATAGAAACGGCCGCTTTATACTGACTCAGCAATGTTTTAAGAGGCAACTCCGTAGCCAGTTGCTTACGTTGCCGCATCGCCTGAAAAACCGGTGTTTCTTGCAAATAACTGCGTAAATACAAAGTCAGTAAGCCAAACAGACCGCCGAGTATAAAAGGGATGCGCCACGCTCCTTGCAAAATTGTTTCAGCACTAAAACATTTTGTCATGGTCAAAGCAATTAATGAGCCCAGTAATATACCCAGCGACAAACCACTGGTTAGAAAACCATTGGCCATTCCAACCCGTCTATTTGGTACATGCTCTGATACAAAAGTCCACGCTGCCGGTATTTCACCACCAATGGCCACACCCTGTATCATTCTTAAGATTAATAACAACATAGGTGCTGCATAACCGATAGTCGCAAAAGTAGGCATCAGCCCCAGACACAAAGTCGGCAGCGCCATCATCATAATTGACAATGCAAACAGCTTTTTACGTCCTAATAAATCCCCAAAATGGGCCATTACAATACCACCCAGAGGGCGAAACAGATAACCAGCGGCAAAAATGCCATAGGTATTTAACATTGCCCAAAATGGATTTAAGCCAGCAGGAAAAAATAATTCTGACAACACTTTGGCATAAAAAACGTAGATTACAAAATCATAAAACTCAAGGGCACCGCCAAACGATGACAATACCAGTGTTCGGGTATCATCTCGTGTTAGCAGCATTTTTTCTGCTTCAGTTTCTGTATTCAGGTTATTCATGCAACCTTCTCAATCCGGCAAGTTAAAATTAATAGTGTTTATAACAGCCCATAACTACTTTTTCAAATTAATGTCATATTAAAATACCGACTAAATCTCCCAATATCGAAATAATCTGATTAAAATCAATCACAAAACATGAATAACAACCAAACTGGTCATGATCCTTTAGACACTTCGTGACTATCTTGGTATCAAAAGCAACAACAGCAAACCTAAAACTGAAAGATCAAAGTAAAATATTAAATACAACTATCCTTGCACCAGCGCGACAGTATTTTGCCAGATACCCCATGTATCCTATTAATATTAATTGAAATATCATCCACAATAAGCAATATTCAATATCGAAACCCATTTAGACTCAGTAAGGCTAATAAATTGCAAGGAAAAAGGAAACGGATGATCTTAAAAAAGAAGTATTTGGTGCAATGATATAAAAAAAGAAAGTAAAGAAAGAGACAAAATTTTTGACTCCATAATAAAATTTTGTATATTGACTAATTGTTGACTTCACCCATTCACTAAAATAGGTCAATATCAAAGAACAGACCTCCTGAAATGGCAACAGGGCTGACTAAAGATCTAAATCTCAAAGAGGTTTTGGCAAATAAACCGGGTTTATGCATAATTGGGTAATTAAAACCGCTATAAATGGTATTTAAGCGATAAGAAGTTTCAACAGAAATACATCAGTCTTCTCGCAATAGTTACAGTAAGAGCACGTTGATGAGTGATGATGGTGAGCTAAGCTTACTATTATTTAAGGCAGAGAAGCCTCTTTGAACCGCTGTTAATTAAAAAATATCCAACTCAAATCGATAAATTAATTAGTCGACTTCTGTTGCCCCATACCAAAGAGACTGCTACGCAAGAAATTACCACTACATTTAAAGAAATAGATGCTGTTGCTATTTTACTGATCCCAATTAATAAAGAGCCCGTTATTGCATGACAAAACAG
>JAGGIK010000059.1 GCA_024103515.1 Snodgrassella sp.
AAATTCATGACGAATGTATAATTAGAACAAGCCTTTGCGGCTTATGCTTATTGGTACAATCATCAACGGTTACATTCGTCGTTGGGCTATTTGCCTGAGGTGGAATTTAACAAACGGCTACCTCTTAATTTTGTTGTGTGAATAGGTGTTGCCATTCCACTATAAATAATTTCTGACAACAACCCTTAGCACATGCATATAAATTTTAAAAACCAAGATTCAAACCCAGCACCACAATACCTGATCATTACAGACAAACTGGTTCATCAAATTGAAAATAAATCTCCAAATATTATTGCTAACTAGCTTCACACGTATACAACCAGATTTCATGTCGTTTCATTCCCAAAATATAAAAATTTATTTAAAATTTAATTACATATTCAATCAAACTTAAGCTGGTCCATCAATCTCAATAGAGCACATAATACCGATCAAAACACTTGCACAATACATGGTATAAAAATGATGCCCATAAAAACTTATCGTATTACCACAATGGAATATTATTAATCAAAACAAAGAAAAAAGTGTAAGCATAGCCAACAAATGTGACCAGAAAATCTATCGTATTCTCATGCGGTTTTTCCAAGATGGACTTGAGCAACCTAATCGCCCAGCTTACCAATACCCCACAGACAAATCTTGAGAAAATAATTGACTCAAACAGCTCTTGTCATTACCAGCAATCAACAAGCCTTGCTTGACTGCGATATAAAACTTTGACAACCAAAACCGTTACAAAATTAATCGTTGGTAGCAGCATCCGACATAATGCATCATCAAAACATCATCTTTTGAAATATATACAAAAAAAAAAATCAACACCTGAAAAATAGAAAATTCATATATTTAATCATTTATACATTCTAATTGTATATAATTTCTGAAAAAAATTTTTAGTCAAATATAATTTTAGTATTTTACTCTAACAACAATTAGAGTATATTGATAATATTTATCACTTAGAAGCAATAATTTACCCAACTATTGTAAATGTATGGCTCAATCTAAATTTAGCTAACAATAAGGAAACAATTATGTATTTTCAAAAAATCATCATAGCCAGTGCCATTCTGATATCCATGTCTGCCTTTGCGCAGGAATATCCAATGGGTAAACCCATTATTAAAAATAGTATGGAAATTTCTGGTATCTATCTTCCGCCAATTACCATGGACACAGATGGTATGGATCACAGTAATATGCATTTACCAGCCAGTAAGTCAGATGTACACATGGAGGCAGATATTCATGCCACAGAAGGTAACCCAAATGGCTTTGCTGAAGGTGACTGGATCCCTAACTTGAATATCGAATATACCATTACCAAACTGAGCAAAGGTAGTTATTCCCATTCCGGTAAATTTATGACCATGATAGCTAACGATGGGCCTCACTATGGCGACAATATCAAACTCGATGGCCTAGGTAAATACCGTGTTACCTACCGTATTTCTCCACCAACAGCGAATCAAATGGCACGCCATATTGATAAGGAAACTGGGGTAGCACCATGGTTTAAACCATTTGAAGTAAGCTGGGACTTCGACTATGCCGGAGTGGGTAGAAAAGGCAGCTATTAAATTAATAATCTCTTTTCGATCAGGGATTATCGCCACTTTCTGTAATCAGGATAATCCCGATGAGCATTACCAATGAACTTCATCGACTTATCGAAAAATTACCATGAAAAAACTTACATTTGTTTTTCTATCATTATTCAGCATTCTGACTTCATTTTCCATTCTGGCCGACGATAAAGTGACACTAGAATTAAAAATGAAAGACGGAGACATGATCCCACTGGTCCTGCATGCACCTGCAAATAAAATCATTCGCATCAAAGTCAGCAATATCGGTAAAGGTCCGGTCGAATTTGAAAGCACCCAATTAATAAAAGAAAAAGTATTGGCGCCGGGTGCCTCTTCTGTAATCGTTATCGCTCCAAAAAAACCGGGTAACTACATCTTTTTTGACGATTTTCACCTAAATAAGCCTAAAGGCCAATTAATCGTCAAATAAACCAATTATCACTGGACAAATTTATGGGACAAGTCATCTTTGTCGTTTGGCGTGAATGTTTTGAAGCACTTCTGGTCATCGGCATTATTTATGCGTGGATCAAACGCAATCAGGATAGCAAAAAAGGGATGCAATACCTTGCCGGCGGAGTCGGACTAGGCATACTTATAGCAGTCATTCTTGCCTTGATTATCAATGGCGTTTTCAAGCAACTAACTGACGATCATCAAACATTTTTTTTAATGGGAATGTCTTTATTGGCCTGTATCTTAATTGTGCAGATGGTTTATTGGATGAATAAAGCCAACCGTAATATGAAAGCTATGTTGGAAAAAGAAATGGCACAGCAATTGGCGCATAATTCTTGGTGGGGTACTTTATTCATAGTGGCCATCGCCATTGCTCGTGAAGGTAGTGAAATTGTCGTTTTCCTGTCTGGCCAGATCATGCAGCTTAACCAAACCAATTATAGTAACTTTCTACTAGCTGTTGCGATTGGCATCGCAGTTTCTGCTTTTACTTTTTATGCATTTATTCTTACTAGCCGCGTTATCCGCTGGCAAAAATTTTTCACTGTCACCAGTGTAGTGCTGCTCTTTCTGGCTATTTCCTTATGTATGAAGGCTGTAGAAGACGGCACCAATCTACTTATAGAACATGATATTGACATTCCTGCTTGGCTAATCAATCCTGCATGGAATATTTCCACATTTATCAACGACAGCGAACTGATTGGTAGCCTTGCCTCTTCCCTTTTTGCCTACCGCTCTCAACCAATGTGGATAAGTGTCATTACCTTCAGCATCTTCTGGTTACTCATGGGCATATTATTTTTAAGGAAAAAAAACCATGCTGCATAGAAAGCTTTCATTTATGGTCTTCTGTCTTCTGTTTTTTCCCCTGCTGCTCCCTGCACATGGCTTACGAGCGCCCATCATCAATGATAGTAATGTCGTGCCTGCAAAAGGTGATATACCAACACCGAGTAAATACCTGCCCGCCATTCGCGCATATCAACACGAAGTGGTACAACAGTTAAAAACCTCTCAGCAATATGTGGACAATATTGCTAAGGCCGCTAAAGCAGGTCAACTGCAGACAGCTGAGCAGAATTATATTCTGGCACACCAGAGCTATGAACAGGTACGTACCATCATCAGACTTTTTGCTAACGCGGATGAAACCATCAATTCTCGAGCAGATTACTACCTAGAAGGAGTAAACGACCCGGCATTTGTTGGCTTTCATCGATTGGAATACGATCTTTTTGTACACAAAAACCTGACAGAAGCTCATACACAAGCAGTCGACCTACATTACAAGCTTGGTGATTTACACAAAAGAGTCGCCAATGACGAACTGGATATAGCCAAAATCATCCAATCAGCAGCTGATTTTACCGAAATGATTTTAACAACCAAACTGATGGGACAGGAAAACCAGTACAGCCATAGCGATTTAGCAGATATTCAGGCCAATATACAAGGTTCCGCACAAATCTTACGCCACCTGACTCCTTTCATACCAGCCAAACAGTACAGCAGCATTAATCAAGGCTATCAACAGATGCTAAACATTCTGAATAAATATCAGTTATCTCAAGGACAATATCAGACATTTGATCAACTCCGTCAAAAAGACCATGACCGGCTTTATTCCCTTATCAGCACACAGGCCCAACAGCTGGCTGAGTTAAGATCACAACTGGGTATTCAGGTTTACCACAAATATAAACACTAAGGTATTTTATGCAAAAAAATCATACCGCCTCCCAGCAAGATATGCTGGACAATCCACAGCGCCGGCAAGGCATGAAAATACTACTGGCAGGAAGTCTGGGCATCACCACCCTTACTGCGTCTCACTCTGCCGGTGCCAGCGAACACTGTGTGCATGACTATAATCAGGCAGTAGATTACCAGGGAATACACCAAGCTGGAGTCATCACGCCAGATACTAAAGAAGCCATCTTTGTGGCCTTCAATATAACAGCATTGCAGAAAAACCAATTGCAGCAATTATTCCAAATTATTTCGCAAAGAATTGCTTATCTAACCCAACCACAAAAATTATCATCCAATAAAAACGAACAGTTACCACCGCCTGAATCCGGTATGCTCGGCCAGCGCCTATCCCCTGATTCACTAACCATTACCATTGCCATTGGTCACAGCCTGTTTGATCAGCGTTTCGGACTGGCGGATAAAAAGCCCAAAAAACTTATTCCCATGCCCCGCTTTCCTAACGACCGACTACAAAAACAATGGTGTGGTGGCGATTTGTCCATCCAATTGTGTGCTAATAGTCGCGAAAGCGTCATCTATGCCTTGCGCGACATCATCAGACATACAAATAAATACATGATTCCGATATGGAAAATTGATGGTTTTCTGCCAGCACGCGACATAGATAATCACACCACGGCAGTCAACCTCTTTGGATTTAAAGACGGAACCGGCAATGCAGCCAATACAGATGCCGCCAAAATGGATGAATTAGTGTGGGTTACACAAACCAATAACGAACCAGAATGGTGTTTGGGCGGTAGCTATCAGGCCATTCGTCTCATTCGTTTTAACCTTGAATTTTGGGATAGAACGCCACTTGAAGATCAGGAAAACGATTTTGGTCGACATAAACACAGTGGCGCACCAATGGGGATGAAACATGAAATGGATGATCCTCAAATGAATAAAGATCCCCATGGTGATCGCATTCTGTTTGATTCACATATGCGTCGCGCAGAGCCACGTATTCCGGAACGACACGTTGCCAAATTACGCCGGCGCAGCTTCAGCTATTCACTGGGGGTATTACCATCAGGACAATTGGATATGGGACTGATTTTTGTGGCCTATCAAAATGATCTAAAAAAAGGCTTTATTGATACTCAAAACCGCTTGAATGGTGAACCGCTGGAACGCTATATCAAACCATTTGGCGGAGGTTTCTATTTTGTTTTACCCGGCATAAATAAGGAAAATAATTATCTCGGTAAAAAACTGATTGAAGCATAAATAATCACTCTCAAATCAGCAATGTGAAGAATAGGAGAAAAGTGCATTAATAGATGATGCAATTAATACAACCTCATCAGGAACTCGTAGCTCACACATTAGACTAATAGAATGCCGATACCATTCGCCATCCAGATAAAAATACTGTTGCACAGCAACAGTATTTTTATAATAAATTTGTATTTTTTGAACGACTCACACCACTAAAATCTTATCCACAATTTCACGACTATCCTTTGATAGACCCTGATGCTGCTGAATACGTTGTAACTGTTTTTGCATCAAGACATGACGTTTAGGTTCCAGCTTGGGGTAAAGATTGAAAGCCTGCACCAACCGCGAAGCGACTTGCGGATTAAAAGCGTCAATAAGGAGAATATAATCAGTAATAAATTGATAGCCACTGCCATCAATGGCATGGAAATGACGGATATTGCGACTAAAGCTACCCAGTAGTGAGCGTACCTTATTGGGATTTTCCAGACTGAAAGCAGCATGTTGTAGTGCAGCTTTAACCTGCGACAATGTATCCGCACATTGACTGCTGCCAATCAAAGTAAAATACTTATCCATCACCAGATCATCTTTGGCATAGTGCTGGGCAAACCGTTCTAACAGCTGATTACGTCCAGCATCAGACAGATGATTAACAGCGGTCAGCATACCAAACTCATGTGTCATATTGGTAGCACGTTGTGCATAGTGTTGCTGAATATTCGTCAGCAATGTCGGATTTGCCTGTACGCTCCAGCTCAGTAAACTATTGTACAAACTGCGTATGCCGGCCAGATCCGGATAATACTCATGCGCAGAAGGATGCGTGCTTTGCTGTTCTTGTTTTTCCGCCCACTCACGCCACTGAGCTAAGGTATGTTCTATAGTAGTGGCCAGATAATGTAACAATGCCTGCCGTGCTTCCACGTATAAGCCCGGATCAACTTCCTTCGCATCTTCCCATAATTCAGATTCACTTGGAATCTGCAAGAGCGTTGCTTTAAACGCTGCATCCAAATCAGCGTTTAAAGCAGCAGCTATGGCCTTTGCTAGCTCAATATGATGCGGCACCGGTTTTCCAGCTTGAAGAGCATGAACATTAGCAGCAACGGCACGACGATATAGCATCTGCGCAGCTTCCCAGCGCGCAAACGGATCAGTATCATGTGCCAGTAATAAAATCAGATCATCATCATGATAAGAATAATCTAGTCTGACCGGTGCACTAAAGCCACGTAATAATGATGGCACCACATCCTGACCAACCTGATGCAACACAAAAGTCTGTGCAGTTTGGTTAAACACCAATACCGTTTCAGCAACCAGCTCTCCACCCTCCTGCAACTGGAATGAGACAGTATGACCATCACGACCAATCAGCCCCATTTTCACCGGAATCACCATAGCCTGTTTTTCGGCCATGTCCGGTGTTGGTGGAATAAACTGTTGCAAATGTAAGGTAAACGTCTGATTTTGACTGTCATAAATACCCTGAGCTTTTACCTGTGGTGTTCCGGCCTGACTGTACCATAACGCAAACTGATCTAGATTCACTTTATTAGCATCAGCCATCGCCGCGCGGAAATCATCACAGGTTACGGCCTGACCATCATGGCGCTGAAAATACAGCTGCATGCCTTTCTGAAAACCAGCCTCACCGAGTAGAGTATGGTACATACGCACCACTTCAGCCCCTTTTTCATAAACAGTTAGCGTATAGAAATTATTCATCTCCTCATAAGAGGCCGGACGAACCGGGTGCGCCATCGGACCACTGTCTTCGGCAAACTGCATACTGCGCAAAACACGGACATTCTGTATCCGCCGGACTGCTCTGCTAGCACGGTCAGCAGAAAACTCCTGATCACGGAATACCGTCAAACCTTCCTTTAGCGATAATTGAAACCAGTCTCTGCAAGTGACGCGGTTACCGGTCCAGTTATGAAAATATTCATGACCAATCACCGCCTCAATGGCTTCAAAATCCGCATCCGTAGCTGTATCACTACTGGCAAGCACATATTTCGTGTTAAAAATATTCAGACCTTTATTTTCCATGGCACCCATATTGAAGTCGCCCACGGCCACCACCATGAAAATATCAAGATCGTATTCCAGATTAAAACGTTCCTCATCCCATTTCATAGCTTGCTTAAGTGACTCGAGCGCAAAACCTGCCTTTGCCTTATCTTCCAGACGGGTATAAAACTTTAAGGCAACTTCCTTACCGCTTCTGGTAGTAAAGCTACCTTCCAAAACAGATAACTGTCCTGCAACCAAAGCAAACAAATAGCTAGGCTTAGCAAATGGATCTCGCCAACAAACCCAATGTCGGCCATTGCTTAGTTCTCCACTATCCAACAAATTACCATTTGACAGCATTACCGGATAACGCTTTTTGTCGCCAATTATTGTGGTAGTAAACTGACTCATTACATCCGGACGATCAAAATAAAAAGTGATTTTGCGAAACCCTTCCGGCTCATTCTGGGTATAAAGATTATTACCTGACTCATATAACCCCATTAATGTTTTATTCTGATCAGGGTAAAGACGAGTGATGATCTCCAGTTCGAACTGCTCATCAGGCACGGTATGAATAATCAATTTTTCATCCTCAACAGAATATTCATACGGACACAAAGCCTTACTATTCACCACCACCTGTAACAATTTGGCACTACCATCGAGCACACAAGGTTGACGTGGCTTTTTTGGCACCACCGTCATGCGGTTAAGCACAGTGGTGTAAAAATTCTCGATGGTAAAAGTCAGACTAATAGCCGGAACGGAAAACTCCGGAGCCTGATAATCCCTAAGATAATGAACTACTTTTTTATCACTCATACTTATACTCTTTTAATTAACTTTAGTATCCATTGTACGGGTTACATGAATACAATCAACCATCTATCAGCAGCCATACAAACCATCTCACTTTAACATGTTTTAAACAACAAGAAAAAAAGTAGATATCTGTACCCATTATAAATAATGCCAATATTAAAACCATTCGCTAACATTATTTACTCCATTCAGATATTCCTACCCAAAATTTTCTAGAATATAGTCCTATTTCATTAGATTGCTTGACTGATATAATGCCGAGAATTATGAACTTACTCTTTAACTGATTACAATTTTTAACTAAACGATTTTAAAGAATCATATTTTAATTTTCCAGTTTCATTACCAGCTAATAATTGATTATTAACCCAATAAGCGAATACATTAAATTGGCATATTTCCCTAATAATCACATAAGAAATCTTATCTCTGCAAGTTTATAAAAATCTGATTTTTTCCGCTCACGCCGTTTTAACCACCGGCTATTAACCCATAAAATCATATTGTTCTAGTAACTATTATGATAGGATTAGACCCTGTAACGCACTTTTGCCATTTTAAGCTGAATACTTAGCTTAAAACCGAATACCTGACCATACAGAATCAATAAAGATTAGGCGAATGGTCAGCATAAAATCAAACACCGTTCACATACCATAAAATTTTATTGGCACTGTAAAAATATTGCTATAAGCTTACAAACTTAATTTAGCTAGCGTCATATAAACCAAAAATATGTCTACCAATGTAAATTAATCCATCAATGCAAAACAGATATTTGCTTCTCGATCAAATTTCACGAATTCCTAATTCATCTATTTCTAAAGGATATGTAATGGTAAAGGAAATACAATGACCAAAGAACCGGAATTAAAACGCACACTGAAAAACCGCCATTTGCAACTGATTGCCATTGGTGGCGCAATTGGTACCGGTCTTTTCATGGGTTCAGGTCGAACCATCAGCCTTGCTGGTCCGTCTGTACTATTTGCCTACATCATAATTGGTGCATTTCTATTTTTCGTCATGCGCGCCATGGGCGAATTGCTGCTGCACAACTTACAATATAAATCTTTTGTTGATTTCACCGCCGATATTCTCAATCCGACCATCAGTTATTACGTGGGCTGGACTTACTGGTTTTGTTGGGTCGTGATCGGCATGGCCGATATTGTGGCCATTACCGGCTACACCCAGTTTTGGTGGCCAGACATACCATTGTGGTTGCCCGGCATTCTCAGCATTGCCATATTACTGGCTTTAAATCTGTTGTCAGTCAAACTATTTGGTGAACTAGAATTCTGGCTCACCCTTATTAAAGTATTGGCCATACTGGCCCTGATAGCCTGCGGAGGCTACCTGATCATTAATGGTTTTGTCAGCTCAGTAGGAACCAAAGCACAAATCAGTAATTTATGGATCCATGGTGGATGGATGCCTAATGGCTGGACAGGTTTTTTTGCCGCATTTCAGATTGCTGTCTTTGCCTTTGTCGGCGTTGAATTGGTTGGCACAGCTTCTGCGGAGACCGATGATCCCTATAAAACCCTGCCACAAGCCATTAATAAAATACCGGTGCGAGTAATAATATTTTATATACTGGCATTATCCACCATCATGACCGTAATACCATGGAATATAGTAGAGCCTGATCGAAGCCCTTTTGTCAACATGTTCACCATGATCGGGATCGGTGCAGCGGCAACCATTATCAACTTTGTTGTACTAACCTCGGCTTTGTCTTCCGCCAATAGCGGAATGTACTCTACTGGCAGAATGCTATATAGTCTCTCAAAAAACGGAGTCGGACCACGTGTTTTTGCCCGCCTATCTGCACAGGGTGTGCCAAAAAATGGTTTATTATATTCCTGTGCCATGTTGTTGATCGGGATAATTTTGCTATATGCAGAAGGTAACGTAATGAAAGTATTCACCATAGTTACCACCGTTTCCAGCATCTGCTTTATTTTTGTTTGGGCAGTTATATTGATAACCTATTTGCGATATCGGTATTTATATCCACAAGCACACACAAACTCATCCTACAAAATGCCTTGTGGCATACCAATGTGTTATGCCTGTCTGACATTTTTTATCTTTACCCTTTACCTGTTCAGTCAGGACAAAGATACCCTAACCGGTCTAATCGCCACCCCATTTTGGTTCATTCTCCTAACATTATTCTTACCCATGTTTAGAAAACAGCTGAAAAAACCAATATCCTTTGCAGAAGAGTGTGAAATTAGTGCTGAACAAGCGTCTTTAGAAGTTATTGAATAAACAGTTGTTAAGACCAAATCTAAACACCAGTCTAAATAAAAAAGCTAAGACACCATTAAGCCTTAGCTTTTTTAGAATCAACTTATAAATCTAAAAACTGCCTTAAAAAGATTCAGTGCATAAAAATGTAACTACCCTTCAAAATCTAAAATAGTACAGCATAAAAGTGGAAAATTCTCTCCATTAACTTACAGAGGATTTAAATACGAAAAAGATGGTTAAACATTAGATTATATCTATTCTAAAAGAAGCTGAAGCCGATATCCCTGTCAAAGAACTTTGTCGTCAATATGGTCTAGGAAACTCAACCATTTATAAATGGCGTGATAAAGATAGTGGTATGGAAATCTCGGATAGTAAATGCTTAAAGCAACTTGAAGCTGACAATCGCCACCTCAAATAAATGTTTGCTGAATTGAGTTTAAAATCACAGCTTCAGGAAGAAATCATACAACAGCCTTAGTGCCTACTAAGGCACGTAAAACCTGAACTGTGCAACCGCAAGCAAGTATTCTGTTAAGATTGCCATGAACCATGTTATTGTTTACTTAAGCCACTTTGCTGACAATGAACAACCTAAGTTAGCAGATGATTCGGTGATGATGTCGTTATTGAGTATGATCACTGACTGGAATGGCAACACACATTCAAACAACAAAATTAAGGGGTAGCTGTTTGTTAAAGGCTACCGCAGGCAAATAGCCTAATGATGAATGTTACGGTATGCGATTGTACCAATAAGCCTAAGCCGCAAAGGCTTATTGTCATGCTTGAGTTGGTATGAATTTTCCCTTT
>JAGGIK010000005.1 GCA_024103515.1 Snodgrassella sp.
AATCTTCTGATATCTTTTTGGGATACAATTAATAGTTGTTCTAAAGCCTGTTTATTACCGGAACAGGCGGCTAGAATTAATTTTTCTGAATTTTGTTTCATGGCAATTTGTCTGTCGCTATCTTTGGGTTTTGCTATATTGGGAACAAGTATTGAAGTCGGGGAAAAGGTTTAAATTAGGTTTTTCACCAACTCTATATTTATATAGAGGATAGAAATGCGTAAAAGGATTCAAAAGATTTTTATTTTTAAAAGATATAGGCATTTTGATATTAATTTAACTGCTTTGTGATATGAGTGCGTTGCTATTCGTTAATGATGGTGCACTGGTCAGTCTGTTTGGTATTCTATTTGCAGCAAGCCTGTCCAATTGCATCATGCATATCTATTTGAAGGAATAGATTTATTTTTATGTCAATTAATAATAATTTATGGTCGAAAAGCTTTGCTTTGCCGTGATTGATATTTTTAAGAAATGAGATTGTGCTGGTTATTAAAGTATTTATTAGATTTTAGTGATTAAATAAAATAGTAGAAACGAATGTTTTTATTTAAATATCTAATAAATTATTCTAAAAGCTGCTTGGGTGTAAAGTTATATAGAGTAATCTATAATAAAATGCAATTTATGTTCACTGATAAAGTATAAGTGTATTTATGTGTCTATCAATAATTATTTTAATGTTGATAGACAGTTTCTGTTAATAATATATTTATATTTAAATGGCTGTTTTATCTGGATGGTTTTCAGTAATTGCCCCATGCCATAGTGATCAGTCTGTTGGTGATGACTGATTGTGAGTATGTACTGCAATTGTTATGGAGCAGTGGGTGGTTTGGTATTCCGGTGTTTATACCGATTGTAGCCAAATAGGTACTGGCTAGGAAAGCGTGCAACCCACTGTTCAATATTGTTGTTAATAATTTGCGCATCCTGTTCTCGGTTGCCGGTTAGATTTCCTTGCATGGGGGCAATATGCAGGGCAAAACCGCGACCGTGGGGCAGACGTTCGCCGCAGAAAAATAGGGCGGTTACTTCTGGCATAATCGCCAAGCGGGAAGCTAGAGTCATGGTATAAGCCGGACGATCAAAAAAGGTAGCCCAGACACCTTCACCTTCGCTGGGTACTTGATCGGGCAGGACGACAGTGGCTTCTTTGTTTTTCAATGCTCGTACCACTTGTTTGACCCCCTGCATATTTGCTGGCGCTGTGTAGCCGTTATCACGTACTCGACCATTATTCATTACCCTTTCTAGCCAATTGATTTTGGGCGGCCGGTACATGGCCGTTAAGGGAAAGGGCAGCTTTTCACTTAGGTATCTGCCGGCCAAATCATAATTACCTAAATGGGGTGTGATCAGTAGCAGTCCTTCGTTGCGCTTAATAGCTGCTTCGATGTGTTCCCAACCATGTACTTCTTTGAATAATGATACAATATGCTGGCTGGAGCGTGTCCAAGCAACGGTTAGTTCCAGTCCGCTTTTCATGGTTTCGGCAAAGACGGCCTTGACAAGTTTTTGGGTGTCTTGGTCGTTGGTGGTAAGTTTGCTAGAATGAATATTTTCGGTTGTACGTCGGCGTTCATTACTGGCCATGTAGAAACCAAGGCGGCCAAGGAATGAACCCATACCTTGTAATAGTGGTAAGGGGATCAATGCTAATAGGGAAAATAGAATATAAACCAGCTTTTGCATCTGTTTTTTAATCTCGAACTTAAAAATTTGGATGACATTGTAACAAAAGCACCTGATAAATGTGCATTAAGTTGAATTTTGTAATTCTATCTGAAGGTATCTACAAATTATGAGTGAATTTTTATTTACTTCTGAATCGGTTTCTGAAGGTCATCCAGATAAGGTAGCTGACCAGATCTCCGATTCTATTTTAGACGCAATCCTTTCTCAGGATCCCGGGGCACGGGTGGCTGCTGAAACGCTGGTTAATACCGGTCTTTGTGTTTTGGCGGGCGAAGTATCTACTCGGGCTCATGTTAATTATATTCAGATAGCTCGCGACACGATCAAGCGAATTGGTTATAACTCGTCTGAGTTGGGTTTTGATGCCAATGGTTGTGCAGTGATGGTGTGTTATGACGAGCAGTCTCCAGATATTGCCCAAGGGGTGAATGAAGGGGAAGGCGTGGATCTGGATATGGGCGCGGGTGATCAGGGGCTGATGTTTGGATATGCCTGTGATGAAACGCCCACGATGATGCCGTTTGCTATTTATTATGCCCATCGTCTAATGCAGCGTCAAAGTGAAGTACGTAAAAGTGGTGAGTTGCCATGGTTGCGTCCTGATGCTAAAGCTCAGCTGACCTGCGTCTATGATAGTAACACTGGTAAGGTAAAACGCATTGATACAGTGGTGTTGTCTACTCAGCATGAGCCGGATGTCGGGCGTGAAGAACTGGTTGAAGCGGTAAAAGAATATATTATCAAGCCGGTATTGCCTGCTGATATGTTAACTGAAGAAACGCAGTATCTGATTAATCCGACTGGCCGTTTTGTGATTGGCGGGCCGCAGGGAGACTGCGGTCTGACTGGTCGCAAAATTATTGTGGATACTTATGGTGGTGCCGCTCCGCATGGTGGTGGTGCTTTTTCTGGTAAAGATCCGACCAAGGTAGATCGTTCTGCTGCCTATGCCTGCCGTTATGTAGCTAAGAATATTGTTGCTGCTGGCTTGGCCAGTCAGTGTCAAATCCAGATTTCCTATGCAATCGGGATTGCTCAGCCGACTTCGATTGCCATTGATACTTTTGGTACGGGCAAGATAAATGAAGAAAAGCTTATTCGGATTGTACGGGAACATTTTGATTTGCGTCCGAAAGGAATTATTAAAATGCTGGATCTGCAACGTCCAATTTATGCTAAAACGGCTGCATATGGTCATTTTGGTCGTGAGGAACCTGAATTCACTTGGGAGCGCGCTGATAAAGCTTTGTTGTTACGTCAGGCTGCTGGTATTTAGATTTAACCGACAAAAAAGCTGCTCTCTGGAGTAGTTTTTTTTATGGCTGTATGAATATTTATTTTACATAAGATAGTTCTAAATTTTATAAAACATTATTTGCTAATAATAGATTAATATTTAAATTATGCTTAGGTGATTATTTGTTATCTAGGTCGACGAAAAATGGAGTTTTATTGGATAAAATTAAGGCAGAGCTGACGTAATAAGTTTTGTAGCAAAAGAATTTTTATTACAGTTCTTGCTAAGAAATTTATGTTTTTGTATAGGGGTAAAATGCAATTATCTGCTAGTTTGATGTAAAATTAGACACTTTGATTCAATGTAATTGTTATATGGTTAATAACAGGTAAATTAAAAGAAAAAAACTCTTCATTTGATGTGTTATAAAATATAATTTATTTGTAAAAATGAGATTTGCTGGGGTTTAGTGGTTTTGGTAATTAATAGGATGGAATAATCATATATTCTCTAGTTCAGCCTGATCATTGGTTATAAAAATGGAAAAAACGATTTTGTTTAATGTTATATGAAGTTGTTTTTTATTTTTATAATTGATTTTAAGGTTGACTTTGTAGCTGACTGTGTTTTATCTGGCTGGGTGAGAGCGATATTAAGAGATTGTCTCGAACCTCGAGCAACTGAATTAACTAACGAGTTGTAATGGATAGAGGTACACGCACAAAGATTAATCTTCTATTTGATGATTTTGGAATTAAGGTTTGATTTAATGGTTGTTTTTTTAGGGGGCTTTTATATGGCAAATTATAATCCTGATTGATAATAAGCTTGTTAATTATTATAATGGTTTATTTATCAAGATTTAGAGGGATTATAATCATGAGCCAATCTCTTCCTGCTCCTCAATTGGAAGCAATGTTAGAAGCGCTGGCCGTAAAAATGCCTAGCCTGAATATTGAACTGGTCATGCTTAGCAGATTAATAAGATTAGTTCATAACAGTATTCACAGTGAACTTAATGCGCGTGTGCATCAGCATAATTTATCAGAGAGTTTATGGCATGCGTTATTGGCCACTTATGCGCAACCCAATCATGAGATTTTACCTTCAGAGTTAAGCAATATTCTACATTTAACTCGTACCAGTGCAACACGGTTATCTGATGAACTGGTGCAGAATGAATGGATTACCCGCACCACTCATCCGGTAGATCGGCGCAAGATCATGCTGAAGCTGACAGATGCAGGGGAAGAATTGATTCAAAAGGTAAGCCCCGAAACCAATGAGGTGCATCATCGGTTCTGGTCGGCCTTATCAAAACAGGAATGTGAGCAATTGCGGCAGTTATTAAGCAAATTATTATCTGCTGTCTAGTCTTGATTGAGAGTTACATGAAAATAACAGTACCTGAGCAAAATTTGCGAAAACTTGGATGGATAATTAGCCCGTTAACTTTACTGTTTGTATCGGCCTGTGCCAACTTCGGTCAGCAACCTGCATTAGATAAACCTAAAGATGCGGTGGGGCTGCAGTTACCAGCCGGTCAGTCAGCTCGGGTAAAACCAGGTTGGTGGCGAGATTTGCATCAACCTATATTAAATCAGTTGGTTGAGTCTGGCTTAGACAATTCACCGGATATGAAAATTGCCGCTGCACGCATTGATGAAGCAGAGGCGCAATGGCGTGGCGTAAAAGGTGCAGCTGGTGTTCAGGTGGGTTTGCAGGCCAATGGTGTGGCTGCACATTTGAGCCCAAAACCCAAAGTTGATCGTGACGGTGATAATCCCAATCATATTTTCAGCAATGAAATGGCGGCAGTAGCCGTTGGCTATACTTTCGACTTTTGGGGAAAACAGAGCAATCTGGTGAAATCAGCATTAGGAATGCGTATTGCGGCGGTGTACCAACAGGAACAGGCCCGACTGTTATTAAGTCAGAGTATAGTTGCACAATTTACTCAATGGCAGTCATTACACGAACAGACGGAAATATTGCGCCAAAGAATTGCGATTAACCAGAAGCTGCAACAGTTGGTGTTAAAACGTATCCAAGCAGGTTTACAACCAGCCAGTGACGAATACGCGCTTACTCAAACCGTACTGGGTTTGCAAAGTGCCCTGCGTCAGACACAAGCTGAATTACTGCGTACCCGCAACAGTCTGGCTATTTTGACTGGGCAGTCACCAGACCAGTTATCAGCAGTGAATTCGCCGAATTTTGGCACAGTTCCGGTTATTGCTGTTACTGGCTTACGTGCCGATATTTTAGCTAATCGTCCTGATATTGCTGTTCAACGCGCTATCTTACAATCCGATTATTTTGGCATTAAATCAGCAGAAGCAGCATTCTATCCCAATATTGAAATCAAGGGGCTGGCTGGTTTGGCTCATGTAAATGCTTTTGATCTGTTGCATTCTTCTTCCAAAATGGTGGGTATTGTGCCGGCGATTAATCTGCCTATCTTTACATCCGGCAGCTTGCAGGCAGCTTTATCTGGTAAACGCTCAGCATATAATGAACAGGTGGCACAATATGATAAAACAGTATTAACTGCATTGCAGCAGGCGGCAGATGCGATGAGTGATTATCAGCAAAGTGTTACCGCGGTACTGATACAACGGCAGGCATGGCAGATTGCCCAAAAAAATGCAGTGGCCAGTGGCCGCCGTCAGGCCGCCGGTCTAGATAACGCATTGATACGGTTGCAGCGTGAAGATACAGCATTGAGGGCCTGCGCTGACTACATTAAAACGGCTGCTTGGCAGCAACTGAGCTGGAATAATTTACACGCAGCCCTTGGTGGCGGATTTCACCACGCTGACGAACAGGTTACTCATTGATTTTTTCTATTTTTTAAAATAACTGAGCCATTTAAGTATGAGTGAACAAAAGCAAACACAACTGGTTGAGGCGGTACAGGAAACACCGGCAACAATACAGCATACCGATCAGGGCATACCGGCAAGTCGCAAGCGTAAGCTGATCGGACTGACTCTGGTATTTCTAGCTATCGCTCTGGCATTTTTGTTGATGTATCTTTTTGTCTGGCAGCATGAAGAATCAACCGATGATGCATATGTCAACGGTCATCTGGTACAGATCACGCCGCAAATCGCTGGCACTGTACAAATAGTTAGTGTTGATGATACCCAGACAGTTAAAGCTGGTCAGGTATTGGTAGCATTAGATGATAGTGATATGCAGCTAGCATTTGAACGGGCGCATAATGAATTGATTAATGCCATTCGACAAAATAAGCAACAAACTGCTCAGTCTGCTCAGGCCAGAGCACAGGTAATAGCGCAGCAGGCGCAACTGAAACGTCTCCAGGCCGATTTAAAACGGCGTGAAAGTTTGGCTGGTACTGATGCTATATCAGCTGAAGAGTTAAATCATGCCCGTGATGCAGTTGTCGAAGCCCAAGCAAAATTAAAAGCCATTCAGGGGCAGGAAAAAGCTGCTCAGGCCGTGATTGGCAATAATGTGCCGCTACGTCAGCAACCTTCAGTGATGACGGCGGTCAGTCATTTGAAGAGTGCATGGCTGGATTTACAGCGTACTAAAATCAAGGCACCGGTAGACGGACAAATAGCGAAACGGAATGTTCAGGTAGGGCAGAAAGTGGCTACTGGTGCACCATTGATGGCTGTTGTTCCGCTGAGTAATGTATGGGTGGATGCCAACTTTAAGGAAAGCCAGTTGGCTAAAATCCGAATTGGTCAGCCAGTTAAAATTACCGCAGATGTATATGGCAGTAAAGTGACGTACCATGGCAAGGTAGCTGGACTGTCGGCAGGTACCGGCGCTGCATTCTCCTTGCTACCGGCGCAAAATGCCACCGGTAACTGGATTAAGGTTGTACAACGTGTGCCGGTACGGATCATACTCGATCCGAAAGAGTTGGCTGCACATCCGCTGCGGGTAGGCCTTTCGATGGATGTTGAGGTCAATACACGTGATCAGAATGGTCAGGATTTGACTGCGGTCAACAGTGTTACCAGTGAAGATAAAATGACTGCAACTGACTGGACACCCATTAATGAATTGATTGAGCAGATTTTTGCACAATACGCATCTTAATTTTTGTTTGGCCAAGCCCATTCAGGATGACAGCCGGTTTAGCCTTTACTGACTGGTATCATGTTTTGCTGAAGGTTTGGCCTTGTTTAATAGCGATGTTGCAATAATGCTCTGTTGAGTATGCTGGTCAAAGATTTATTCCCATTGATACCGCTTGCCAAACGGGTATTGTTGCTGCACTAAGGCTGGTTTGAATGACGCATCCTCCATTAAAAGGTCCGGCTCTTGCTCTTATTACCGTGGCTCTGTCACTGGCAGTATTTATGCAAGTGCTGGATTCCACTATTGCCAATGTGGCTTTACCAACTATTACCGGGAATCTGGGAGCGGCCAACAGTCAGGGTACATGGGTGATTACAGCTTTTGCTGTCGCCAATGCTATTTCAGTACCGTTAACTGGTTGGCTGGCTCGCCGTTTTGGTGAGGTCAAAGTTTTTGTAATTGCAACCATATCGTTTGTTATTGCCTCATTTTTGTGCGGTATAGCCTCCAGTCTGGCTTTATTAGTATTTTTCCGGGTGTTGCAAGGGGCGGTAGCCGGACCAATGATTCCTTTGTCTCAAAGTCTTTTGATGGCTGCTTATCCACCGGAAAAGCGTTCCATGGCCTTAGCCATGTGGTCAATGGTCATTATTGTTGCTCCGATTTTTGGTCCTATTTTGGGTGGCATCATCAGCGATAACTGGCATTGGGGCTGGATTTTCTTTATTAATGTTCCAATTGGTTTATTGGCCGCCGGTATTTCATGGCAGATGCTGAAAAACCGCGAAACCGAAACCGTATCGCAACCAATTGATCGCATGGGGCTATCGCTGATGGTGGTGGGCGTGGGTGCCTTGCAAATGATGCTGGACCGTGGTCATGAACTGGATTGGTTCTCTTCCAATGAAATTATTACATTGGCCGTGATAGCAGTGGTCTGTCTTGCTTATTTTGTCATTTGGGAATGGTATGCCAAATTTCCGATTGTCGATTTACGATTGTTCAAAGATCGTAACTTTACCGTTGGTGTCGTTACGCTCAGTACCGCGTATATGACCTATATGGGGGCGATTGTGCTTTTACCCATGCTATTACAGATGCAACTTGGATATACAGCCACTTGGGCCGGGCTGGCTACTGCGCCAATCGGTTTTTTTCCTGTTTTGCTTTCACCATTGATTGGCAAATTCGGTAATAGGCTGGATATGCGAGTATTGGTAACCATCAGCTTTACTGTTTATGCTATCTGTTTCTTCTGGCGAACCAATTTTAATGCGCAGATGGGTTTTATGGACGTATTCTGGCCACAATTTGTACAAGGGATCGGCATGGCTATGTTCTTTATGCCGTTAACTCAGATTACTCTGTCAAATATGTCTGGTTCGCAAATAGCCAATGCGTCCAGTATTTCCAATTTTGTCCGTATTCTAGCTGGTGGTATTGGGACTTCGATGGTAAATGTTCTGTGGGATAAACGAGAAGCACTTCATCACACCCAATTAGTGGAAAATATTCATCCCTATAACAATACACTGCATCAGTCCGTTCAAGGTATGAACCACATGGGGATGAGTGGTGTGCAACCATTAGGGGCAATTGAGCAGACTATCAGTCAGCAATCACATATTATGGGTGCCAATGATTTATTTTGGCTGTATGGTATGATTTTTCTGGTGCTGATTATATTGGTGTGGTTTGCTAAACCGCCGTTCGGAAGTGGAAGTGCTGGTGGTGCACATTAATTGAGATAACAAACGGTCTGAGATGCAGACCGTTTGTTATCTAAAATATTCAAGCTTGATTAAATTCAATTTAAGTATACACACAGAAATGTTGCTGATCAGAACACTAATGAATCAGTAGCTATGCGTCCTTTAGCTATGGTAACTTTTTATCACTGATCATGATCAGCTTTATACTGAATATCAGTCAGATGATGTGAGATATTGTTTATTGACTTCATATCAGCTTCGATGGGTTTCTCGTGGTATCAAATAGATTGTAGCTAGTTGGCTTGGGTTTGAATATTGGATAATGGCACCATTTTATATACATGCCTGAATGTAAATTCATTTGCGCTTGTGTACAATAACATGGATTCATTATAGAAAAAACACACAAAATTGGATATTGTTCCTCATGTGGATGAGATTAGGTTTTATTTTTTTATATTTGCTGCAAATGCTGCCATTGAGGCTGATTCATGCTTTGGCCAAAGGTGTGGGTTGGCTCAGCTATTATGCAGTGGCACCGAGACGGCGTATCGGCCTGATTAATCTACGTCATTGCTTTCCAGAATGGACTGAACAGCAGCGGCGTCAGGTCTTGCGTGAACATTTCTATCATATGGCCATGTTATTACTGGAGTATGGACTTTATTGGTATGGTGATGCTCAGCGGCTGAAAAATATGGTGGACTATGAGGATAGACACTATCTTGATGAGGCGTTGGCTGCCGGTGAGAAGATAATCTTGCTATATCCGCACTTTACCGCTTTTGAGGCTGCTGTTTATGCATTGAATCAGGATGTACCACTGATCAGTGTCTATTCGCATCAGAAAAACCAGCAAATGGATGATCAGATCCTAAAAGGGCGGCATCGTTATAATAATGTTTTTTTAATCGGCCGCACAGAAGGACTGCGTGCCATTATTAAGAAAATCAGATCCAGCCGTGCGCCATTTTTGTATCTACCCGATCAGGATTTTGGCCGGCGTGAATCTATTTTTGTGGATTTTTTTGGTGTTCCAACTGCGACTATTACTGGTCTGAGCAGAATTGCCACTTTAACAAAGGCTAAAGTAATACCCGCAATCCCCACTCGCACAGCTGATGGCACTGTCACATTGCGGTTTTATCCGTCATGGGAGAATTTTCCCAGTAACGATGTGGTTGCGGATACCCAACGCATGAATGATTTTATTCAGGCGCGAGTGTGCGAACAGCCGGCACAGTATTACTGGTTACATAAGCGCTTTAAAACCCGGCCAGAAGGGCAAGCATCGTTTTACAAACAGGAATAATACTCTATAAATTACAACAAGCTATAGCGGCTCTGGGTTTGAGTGGATAAAGGTATGGTTAATTGTGGTTAAGGTGGCCATTTATCCGCCTGTTTTTACAGCATAAAAAATGCCGATTTGTTTGATAAGTGAACCTAAATAACTTTAATTTGGTCTTACACAAGGCCGATGTTTTGAAAATAATGCTGATAGATTTCCGCTTTCCGCTCCAATGCAAGCGGATAAGCTCTGGAAGAAGAGGGTAATCGGCTCAGGGTGAATTGGCGTTTAGCTAATCTTGCCGTAGTGGGATGACCAATTGAGGGTATCGGTGTATCCGCAGGCAATAATTGCAATAATGTATGGGTAGCTTTATCTCCAGTAGTCATAATATGTTGACAAGCAGGTATCTGCTGTAACAGAGAAGGTAGATCCATTGGCGTAATGACTTTGAGAAATTTATCCGCTGCATTGTTTTGCAAACGGCGGATTTGATAGCAAGTGTCACTAATGGCAATGCCTTGCTGCTGTAGAAACGCTTTTATTAGTGGTTCATTGAAGGCTTTATTATCTTGAGTGAAAAAGTAGTGCTTATTCTGAAAGAAAATCAGCCCAAAAATACGCCACATATCATTTTGTAAATTAGGATAATAAAAATTCATTTTCCAACGTATCGATGGTGGTGGAAAAGAACCGAGCATTAATAATTTTGCCTGTGGTGGTAGGAATGGGGCGAAAGGATGAGTCTCAATATCATTATTATTCATTGTTAAAACAGGATAGAATTCACATATGAAATGCTGATTGGGCAGTAGAACGGAGTAAGATTTGTACTGATCAGTATAATCTAACTTTGATCATAGCCGGATCATTTCTGTAGCGAGAAAAAACTTTAGTAAATCGTATTTAATCTGAGTAGTTAAAGCGGTTTATTTGCTTTGCGCAGATAACCCAATACTCTTACATTTTCTATTTTCCATAAACCATTTATGTATGAGATTGGATAAGTAACGCGGCTACTGGTATTCGGTCCTGGATTTTGCTGCACTATTTCAATTTCATGATCATTTACTTTACTGATAATAGCCACATGACCATGTCTACTCAAACCCAAGACGATAATGTCCTCCACCTCAGGTTTGGTCGGGGAACCATTGTGAAATTGTAGCAAATTACGTTTCGGGTTAATCTGACCATCGGCAACTGCTGGATCAAAAAAATGCTTGGCATGACCGTAACTATCCGGCATTTTATGATTAAAACGTTCATAATAATAGCGTTTGATAAATTCAACGCATTGATATTTCTGTCCTAAATTATAGCCGTCTTTGATGAGATTGCGCCCGCTGACATTACCGATATTCCCATTATAATAAACGTTAACGCCATTAAATTGATCGACAACCGTACCTATTCTACTTTTGTTAAAGGATAGATTACTATATTGAACAGCAGCGTAAGTAATACCGGCTAAAACGATCATAACAGCACATAAATATTTTTTATATTTAGAAAAAATATTTCCTTTGAGAATGTTCTTCAGTTTATGCATTGCTATATTAATAAATTATTCATTATTTATCGAAAAACAAACAAAATATTAGTATGATTCATTGGTTGCCGTCAACGTCCGAAGAGGCAGGCAATCATATGTGCCTGTTCTTCCGTGTAGGCAGGCTGCCCCAGCCGCGCTGACATCACCCATTCATTGGAAAATCCTTGCTGCAGGCTATATTGATGCCACAACTTTTGTTGTTCGGATTTATTGCCATTTTTCACTGCAAGATGTAATCGTTGTTTAATATCCAGTCCATGCTCACTCATCGCAAATCCCTTAAGTTTTACTATTTATATTGTCTGGTATTCATAACGACGATGAAACCATAGCAGACAGCCACAACCGAGCAATGCCATTGGTACGCCGATTAAAGCCGGATATTGATAGCCGAGATGATGGCTGATTGCCAATCCGCCATTATACGAACCCAGTGCATTACCTAGATTGAATGCCATCTGCACGCTGGCCGCGCCAAGAAGAGCACCACCCGGAGAGTGCTGTAACAGCAATAATTGCTGAGGAGCAGAGAACGCAAACAGGCAGAAAGTACATAAACACATTAACGCAGCTGAAAGCCAGCCAATACCGGCAAACAGAAAAATCATCAATAATGTTATTGCGGCGATTCCTTGTAACGTGGCCGCTACTTCCCCAGGAGTATATCGATCAGACAGACGTCCACCACACCAGTTGCCTACCACCATCCCGGCACCGGCCAGAATCATCAGTAGACTGACCTGATTACTGCTGAAGCCAGAAACATGAGTCAACAGTGGACTAATGTAACTGAACCAACAGAAAATACCACCATTGCCTAATGCAGTGGCTGCAAGAATTAACCACGGTGCTGCTGATTTCAAGAAACGGAATTGTCCAAGGATACCGGTATTTGGCAACCGTTCCATTTCCGGAATATAACGTTTCAAAGCGAACACCAGCACAATGGCCACCATGGTTACCAGCAAAAAAACCAGACGCCAGCTTAAATGCAGACTCAACCAGGTAGCAACTGGTACACCAAGCAGATTGGCTACGGTCATCCCGGCAATCATCATGGCAACTGCCTGAGCAGAACGACCAGGTGAGGCTAGCTTGGTGGCTACGATGGATCCAATACCAAAATAAGCGCCATGTGGCAATCCGGATATAAATCGTGCTAGCAATAAAGTGGTATAACCCAGAGAAAGTGCGGCTACTATGTTGCCTAGGGCAATCAGAGTAGCTAATGCTAGCAAGATGGTTTTAGGCGATAAGCGGTAGCTTAATACCAGCAACCATGCGCCAAAGAATACCCCAATTGCATAGGCAGCAATAAAATGCCCGGCTTCGGCGATGGAAATATGCAGTGCGCTGGCTACATCTGGCAAAATGCCCATCATACTAAACTCGGCCATACCCAGCGCAAAGGTGCCCAGTGACAGCGTTATTAAACTTTTCAAGACCATAATCAATAAATATCTATAACCGCCGGCAATTGTGAATCAGTTTAAACCTAGTCTGATGCCTTGTCACTGATCTCGTGCGTAAATTTCTCCGGCGCGCAGAGTTTTTTTATATGGTATTTAGCCACGTGATACCAGTAAAATAATCGTGGTGCTAATTAGATAAATGACTGCTGTGCCAATATTCCATTTATCCAGTATCAACTTTTCAACCAGCCACGACCACAACAATAAGCAATAGATATCAATGCCATCGTAGACCGCATAGGCATGACTAGCAATATGAGTGATATCTGTCTTCTCTTGAGCAACCAACAGTAGGGCCAATGTACTGAGTAGCAGCCAGTATACTGATCTTTCCATGCGCAGCTATGTCTAAAAGGAAAAATCGCTAATGATTTCAGCAATAGCTGCCAAAGAAAAATAGACAAAAGATTGTATAGTTAGCCCATCGAACCTGATTAGATGTAGTGAAAAAAGTGTAGCAGATAAAAACATCAGAATGATGTTAATGGTGGTTATCCAGATAAGACTAACTATGAAGCAAGATAGCACGTACTTAAAGCCTTTTCCGCCCTAACGAGGTAATGGTTGGTTCTTGGTCATTTTCATTTTGTATGAACCACACTTGAGCAAGCATGACTTTACATGGGATCGTACTATTCTAGGGGTGGTTGCGTTAGATATATAGATTAAAATATTCTGGTTTGCTTTGGTACTGACTTAGTTGATGTAGCCGCGGCAAAACAATTAACGCCGATCGTTATGATGGGCAATCAGATTTTAAGTTTGTATGAGCGTTAATATATGGAGTGATAGATGACACACTTTACTGGTTTTAGCCAAGCAGGACTTAATTTTCTTCAAGATGTTTGGATAAATAATAGTAGAACTTGGTTTAAAGAGCATAGGGAAATTTATGATAATGAATTGATTAAACCTTTTCGATTATTGGTAAAACAGCTGTCTGAAGTAATGTTGGAAATTGACGGACAATTTGAAACTCGCCCAGCAATTGGCAAAACGATTTCACGCATTCATCGGGATACTCGGTTTTCTAAAGATAAAACTTTATACCGCAGTCGTTTATGGTTAACTTTCAAACGTCCTAGTAATGACTGGAAAGCAGCACCAGCATATTTTTTTGAGATCAGCCCTGATGGTTATCGATATGGTCTTGGTTATTATTGTGCATCCAAGCAAACTATGGATATATTTCGAGGAGAAATACTGAATGATACTTCAAAATTTTTAAAGGTAATACGCTGTGTTAAAAAACCATTTGTGCTTGTTGGTGATTGTTATAAACGGCCTTTGGTCAAGGATCAAGATCCCCGAATCGCGACCTGGTATAATCGTAAAAATCTTGCAGTGATGGTAACGGAAGATCAGGTAGAAGATGTGCTAGATGCTGATATAGCGAATAAATTGGCTAAAGGGTTTAAGCAACTATTACCGCTGTATGATTATTTGATGGATATAGAAATGATTAAAAATATAGCAAATTTATAGTTTTATCTAAATTATTTGTTACTACCGTGAATATTAGTCTTTCAATCTTATATAGAATCATTGAGACGACAGAAAATAAACACCACAAACCAATTCGGGTTTTGGCGCCGATACTTTTCTGTTTTGTTAATCATCTTATAATCAATGGCTTCAGTGGGGTGAACCGAACCGGCATCGCGATTTGCTTTTATTTGTACAATGTGTTCGTTTTAAAAGTAGACAGTAGTTTCTAGATTGTGAATTATCTGGCGGGGAAGAAGATTGTACTACAATGGATTGTATCCTCAATATTAATGATCAGGCTGATATTGGTGCTGGATGATTCAGTGTAGGATATTTTAAATACTGATTTAGTTACGTGTACAATAGACATTTGCTAATACTTTACCCGCGCTTCGCCACAATACCACTATAAATGCAATAGCTTATGATAGTACTGCTTTTTACATGAATTTCATCGCCCCAACCATTATCATGGGGGATAAAGTAAACATTTGCCCAATAGCTGGTTAAGTTCGTTTTTATCAATTATTTTGGATGATTTAGTTTCTTTAGTTTATTACCTTTTGGAATGTAGTCATTTATCTATTAGATTAATAAAACTATTTTAAGCTAAGAAATTGAAAATTTGATTGATTTAGCTATCAAATTAACTTTGAACTATGGTTATTACTATAGGCTGCGTTGCACGTCCTATCTGGTTTTTGCAGTCGGTCTTCTTTAGATTGTCTGCTGGCCTCAATGCTGGAGCGTTTGGATATTTCTGGTTAAAAATTGTTGGCCGAAAAGCTGAGTTGATGCCGTTGCTGGCGTAAGCATTGTTTGTGTTGCGCGGATTTCAAGCTTTGGAAATTCGTGCTTTTGCTGTGCGAGGCGGTGAATATGCTCGGTAAGATCTGATGGTTAATAATATTGTTCCTAAACTTTAACTTTTTACGGTATTACGCCATTTTCGGCAGATCTATGTCTCCATCCAAATTCATTTCAAAAAGGCATTGCGCGCTGATATTCTGCGCACTGGTCTTTAGGAATTTCTGACTTTAAGCGCTCAGTAGAATGCTTTGTTGTTCAGAATTGGTAGTTTATCCCTGCAAATGCGCTGGGAATAACGCTGTGTTCTGTCATCGGGCTGTTTTTAACATCTCCGGTCAATTTATCGATACGTATGCCAGCTAAGCCATTAATGTGCTTGGTTATTTTGTAGCTCCCTGTTACGGAGGCATAGGGGGTGAACGAAGAATTGGCCTGATAGGCTGGTAAGTCGGAGCGCTTTGCCTCCTGCTGGGAAATACCGTAATAGTAGTCGTTGTGATTGCTGTTTGCCCAACCTAGTCCGATGCTTTGTAATACTGTCCAATTGTTTTTGCTAAATGCGATATTGTAGCTGACATCCATGATAACGCTGTTACTGTTATTCAGCACATCACCGCCAATGGAAGCGGAAAGATTACCGACGGATGTGTTGAGGGAATAGCCTAATTCAGCTATGGCAGTAGGATGACGTTTATCTAGTTTTTTTAATTTTGCGTTATTGGTATCTGTAGGTTTGAATTGTTGAGGTAGATAGCTGATATCTAATGTAATTTCCTGTTTATCTGTCTTCAACAGGTAAGCACCAATGCTGAGATCGTCGATAAAAAATCTGCCATTATCTAGATCGATCTGAGGTAAAGGTTCTAATTGCCCACCATAACCCTTGTAAGGTGAGTTGCTCCAGCTGGCGCCAAGACCGAGAGAATCAGCATAAGCGGCAACGCATGATAGGCAAAGAGAGAAACTCAGCAGAATATACTTGAAATTTTTTTTACACACAGTTAGCCCATATTGTTAGCAATAAATATAGGGGATTAAGATTTATATTGCGGTTGATGCGTTAATGTTGACCGGACATTGTGGCAGCTAATTTATATTAAATTTGGCAGTCTGACTAGGATTTTAAGTTATTTTATATTCATTAGTATTTGTAATGGCGGTTTAATTCTCGACAGTTGGTTAAACTGCCGCTGATTTGGTTTATTCTAGATGCAAGATGTGTTCTTCTTTGACTTCTTCCATTACAACATAGCTGCGACTTTCTGCTGCTGCCGGTAATTGCAGCAGGATGTTGCCCAGCATATTGCGATAGGAATGCATATTGGGTATGCGTATTTTGATCAGGTAGTCGTATTCACCTGAAACTAGGTGGCATTCGAGTACCTGTGGAATGGTGAGCACTTCGCGCCGAAAATCTTCAAAAATATTGCCCGATTTGGAACGCAGTTTAATCTCAACAAAAACCAATAGATTCTGATTGAGTGCACGTGGATTAAGGCGAGCATGATAGCCGGTAATAATGTTTTCCCGCTCCAGTCGCCTTACCCGCTCAGTTACTGGGGTGGTGGATAGGCCAACAGTGTCGGCTAATTCAGTCATGGTGATACGAGCATTTTTTTGCAGAATGGACAGTATTTTCATGTCGATCTTGTCTATATTATTCATGGTGATTTTGTTCCCTTTTTGCTAAAGTTTATTAAAATACTATTTTTCCTGCTCAGATTAAAGTGAAATTCACTAGATTAGTTTGTTTAAACTGGTTGGATGGTTAAATTGGAGTTTTATTTATGAATAATGAAATGATTTTGACTTTAAAGGAATAAAGCCTATGAAGATTCTGGTAATGGGTGCAGGTATTATTGGTGTCAGTACGGCATGGTATTTGGCCAAGGCAGGGCATGAGGTTACGGTACTGGAACGAGATGATCGGGCTGCTCTGGAAACCAGTTTTGCCAATGCCGGTCAACTCTCTTATGGGTATTCTGCTCCTTGGGCAGCTCCCGGCATACCGATTAAGGCATTCAAGTGGCTTTTTAAACAACATGCTCCATTGCTGTTTAGTCCGGATGGCAGTTTGTTTCAGCTGCAATGGCTATGGAAAATGTACGCTAATTGCAATACACGTAGCTATGCCACCAATAAGGAGCGGATGGTACGCATTTCAGAATATAGTCGGGAAATGCTTGCGCAGCTACAAGCTGAAGAAGATATTCAATTTGAAAGACGGCAGAAGGGGATTTTACAAATTTTCCGAACGGATAAAGAAATGGCGGAAGCCAGATCAGATCTTACGATTTTGCAGCAGTGGGGTACGCCAGTGGAAATGTTGAATTCTGCTGCCGACTGTATTCAGTATGAACCAGCTCTGGCGCACATGGCAGCAAAATTGGCCGGAGGTTTGTACTTACCGCAGGATGCCACCGGTGATTGTTATTTATTTACTACTCAGCTGGCTGAAAAGTGCGCTGCCTTGGGTGTGAAATTTCTGTATAAACATTGCATTACCGAAATTCAGCAGGAAAAATGTTATATTAAAGGGGTGATGGCTAATGGTGAGTGGTTTAATGCCGATCACTATGTGTGTGCTTTAGGTAGTTACAGTCGACCGTTGCTGAAAAAGCTGGGTATCAGTATTCCTGTGTATCCGGTTAAGGGATATTCACTGACAATTCCAATTGCAGATGAGACACTTGCGCCCCAATCAACGGTGATTGATGAAGCGCATAAGGTGGCGGTCACACGATTTGATCAGCGTATCCGGGTAGGCGGAATGGCGGAATTATCTGGCTACCAGATTAAGCTCAACCCAAAACGACAGATAACGTTGAGTATGGTGGTGAATGAATTATTTCCGGATTGTTGTCATCATGCTGAGACAATGTTTTGGAGTGGATTGCGACCGATGACGCCAGATGGAACTCCCATTATTGGTGGCAGTCGCTTTACCAATCTATCTTTGAATACCGGTCATGGGACATTAGGCTGGACAATGGCGTTAGGTTCAGGGCGGATTTTGGCCGATCTAATCAGCGGGGTTAAGCCTGAAATTGATAGTAATGACTTATCGCTGGCGCGCTACGTATGATGAAAATTAGTACAGGCTGCTCAATAACCGAAGAATATATGTCATATGGGTTGTAAATTTTGGTGCTTGGTTTGTACGCTGATCGCAGTATAATGTTCAACCATCTATCCCATTTAAGTATAATTTATTAAGTTGCGGTTTACTTTTAGGCTGGGATAGATACTCATCGGATTATGCAATAGGCCAGCAAGGAGATCGATTATGCGCCCTTTGGTTGCGCACATTCGCTTAAATCATTTACGTGATAATTTTCTGACTTTAAAGCAGATGCATGGCTCGGGCAAGATGTTGGCTGTGGTAAAAGCCAATGCTTATGGCCATGGCGCGGTGAACTGTGCTCATGCATTGGCTGATTTGGCTGACGGCTTTGCAGTCTCTTCTATTGATGAAGCGCTTGAACTGCGCGCAGCCGGGATTGAAAATCCAATTGTGATGCTGGAAGGAGTATTTGCTGCTGAGGAATATGAGTTAGTAGATCAATATAACTTATGGCCGGTGGTTGGTAATCAGTGGCAACTGGAAGCTTTGTTGGCTTTTGACTGGCAAAAGCCGGTTAAGGTGTGGCTGAAAATGGATTCGGGGATGCATCGTACTGGTTTTTTTCCACACGATTATGCCCCAGTGTATCAGGCATTGGTTCAGTGTAATAAGGTGGCTGACGTGGTGAAAATGACACATTTTGCCTGTGCTGATGAACCGATGAAGTCAATGACGGCTGAACAGATTGATACTTTTGATTTGGTCTGCGCAGATTTAGCCGGAGAAATCAGTTTGGCTAATTCTGCTGCGATGATGGCCTATCCACAAAGCCAGCGTGGCTGGGGTAGGGCAGGGCTAGCGCTGTATGGCGTTTCACCGTTGGGTGGATCTGATAACCGTTTTAAACCGGTAATGCGATTGGTTAGTAAGGTGTTTGGGGAAAGGGTATTGCAGAAAGGAGAAAGCATTGGTTATGGGGCCAGTTTTGTGACTACTCAGTCTACCCGGGTAGGGTTAGTGGCTTGTGGTTATGCTGATGGCTATCCGCGTCGTGCAGGCACCGGTACACCGGTGGCGATTGACGGCATACGCAGCCGAATTCTGGGCAGGGTGTCAATGGATATGCTGACTGTTCAACTGGCCGATCATCAGCATGCTTTGGGTAGTGAAATCGAGCTTTGGGGTGATGTGGTGAATGTGAATGAAGTGGCCACTGCTGCCGGTACGATTGCTTATGAACTGCTATGTAACGTGAAACGTGCTGAGATGGCGTATGAATCAAATATTATTTGAACTGGAGAAATTTACATTATATAAAAAACATAATCATGAAATGAAGAATTATTAAAGCAAATTTATGCATCCAATTTAGACAGCGTAAAAGAATTATTAAACAAAGGAGCTAATATAAATTATGTAGATAAAAGTATGGATTCCCCTCTTTTAATAGCAATAAGTAATAGTAATTATAAATCAGTAGAGTTTTTATTAGAAAATGGAGCTAATCCAAATTCCAACCCTGATAAAGTTTATACATTACCATTAAATTTAACAATAGATACTGCAGTTGAAACTACTAAAAACAATATAGATGAAGTAGAAGATTCAACTGATATTATTAAACCTTTGTTAGAATTTGGAGCAAAGTTTATATTAAAGATAGGGAGGGAGAAAGCGCTTACGAGTTCGCTAAAGGTTATCACATTCCAGCACAGAAATTATTTGAGGCTATGATTAATAAAAATGGAAGGTAGTTTAAAAAGAATATCAGTAAGAGGAAAGATGAATCTTTGTTTAATATGTATTAAAAATTCCTTTAAAAATAATAATATCAATAACGATGAATCTAAGTTAATCAATAAAATTATTAGGGAATTTTTTAAATCTGTTAATTATAATTTAAGTGATTGGGAGGAATTAGCAAATAATATCCAACCAATAAATATATTAGATAATAAATTTGATATTAACGACTTGTCGTTTGAACATAAAATAGTTTTAAAGTTAAAAATAATTTATCAACATATATCCTCGATATTTAACAGCAATAATAGATTATACATTGAATGTTGGTTTAAATAATTTATATGGTGGAACTGGATAATATAGTTCTTTAACATTAGAACCTGTGCTAAAAGTTATAGTAATGTGTAAACACAATAATAGTATTACAATGCCTGATACAAACAGTTTCCTAAAATATTCTTTTAAGATTAATGATGAGTAGGATAATATTTGTGGCGATTGAAGACTATCATGATCTAAATATATTAGAACAAACGTTACAAATTTACATGCTCAGAAAAACATCACAGTTTTTGAATGTCAGGATCAATAATTGCCTTTGTGTAGGGATTTGGTGATTAAATCATTGGCAAGCAGTGTTTTTTGGTTTATAAAGTTGTAATATGCTAACAGGCAGCCTCGAAAGCTGCCTGAAGTTATTTTAAGGGTGAAAAATGATGGAAACGGAAACATTAAAACTGGCAAAGGCGTTAATCGCACGCCCTTCAATAACTCCTGACGATCATGGTTGTCAGCCATTATTAATAAACCGGCTGACTGCGATGGGGTTTCAGATTGAAACCATGCGCTTTGGTGAAACTGATAATTTTTATGCTGTTTATGGTCGACAGGGGCCAATATTATGTTTTGCCGGCCATACTGATGTTGTACCGGCGGGTGATGAAAGTCGCTGGGCTTCTCCTCCATTTGTACCTACAGAACGGGATGGTTATCTGTATGGTCGCGGTGCAGCGGATATGAAAAGCAGTATTGCTGCATTCATCACTGCTTGCGAACGGTTGTTGGCCAGTCAGCCGGAATTACCGATACGGCTGGCGTTGCTGATTACATCAGATGAAGAGGGTGATGGTCTTAATGGCACAAAGCGTGTGGTAGAAGCTTTGCAACAACGTGGTGAGCATTTTGACTATTGCATTGTCGGAGAACCTACCGCGGTGAAAACAGTAGGTGATATGATCAAGAACGGCCGTCGTGGTTCCTTGTCAGGCAGTCTGGTGGTGCATGGTAAACAAGGGCATGTGGCTTATCCTCATTTAGCAGCCAATCCAGTGCATCTGGCCGCAAATGCTTTGGCCGAGCTGGTGAATGCACACTGGGATGATGGTAATCGTTATTTTCCGCCCACCGGGTTTCAAATTTCCAATATTCACGCCGGTACTGGTGCCGGCAATGTGATAGCAGCTGATATGACCGTTCAGTTTAATTTCCGGTTTTCAACTGAATCCACTGCTGTAAGTTTAAAGCAACGGGTAGAAGCCATATTGGATCAATATGATTTAAATTATGATTTAGTCTGGGTACTGTCTGGTGAACCGTTTCTTACCGATGCAGGACGACTGACGCAGGCGTCGCAGCGTGCTATTGAGGTCGTTTGCGGCGTAAAAGCTGAACTGTCGACTACCGGCGGTACGTCAGATGGGCGTTTTATCAAGGCAATTTCCAGTGAATTAATTGAGCTTGGGCCGGTAAATGCCACGATTCATCAGGTTGATGAGTGTGTGAATTTGGCAGAATTAGAACATTTATCTGCTATATATGAAAACATGATACATATTTTGGCACAGCCATAGCTTTAACTTTTCGGGTAATGATGACGATGAATACTGTGAATAATAAACACTTTCTGAAACTGCTGGACTACACCCCAGCTGAGATTATGTCATTGCTAGCATTGGCAGTACAGCTGAAAAATGAGAAAAAAAATGGCGTTGAACGGCCGCGTCTGACTGGTAAAAACATTGCGTTGATTTTCGAAAAAACCTCTACCCGTACGCGCTGCGCTTTTGAAGTGGCTGCCTATGATCAGGGAGCCAATGTGACTTATCTGGACAGTCAGGGCAGTCAGATCGGTCATAAAGAAAGTATTAAGGATACAGCGCGTGTGCTGGGACGTTTATATGATGCTATTGAATACCGTGGTTTCGAGCAAGGGGTTGTGGAGCAACTGGCGCAATATGCCGGTGTACCCGTGATCAATGGGCTAACTAATGAGTTTCATCCAACACAAATGCTGGCCGATCTGTTGACCATGCAGGAAAACAGTCTTAAGCCATTGCCACAGATTGCCTATGCTTATGTGGGTGATGCACGCTATAACATGGGAAATTCCTTACTGGTGGCTGGTGCTAAAGCAGGTATGGATGTGCGCATTGGTGCTCCGGCTGTTTTCTGGCCAAATGCTGAGCTTGTGGCACAGTGTCGTGATATTGCCCGTCGCACCGGAGCAAAAATTACTCTGACTGAAGATGTGTTTTATGCTGTAAAAGATGTTGAATATATTCATACAGATGTGTGGGTTTCAATGGGGGAATCTAAGGATGTATGGACTGAACGTATTAATCTGCTGAAACCCTACCGTGTCGATTCAGATTTGCTAAAGGCTGCTGCCAATCCTACCGTTAAATTTATGCATTGTCTGCCGGCAATTCATAATCGCGACACTCAGGTGGGACAGTGGTTATTTGATGAATTTGGTTTGATTGGGGCGGAAGTTAGTGAAGAGGTTTTTGAAAGTTCGGCATCTGTTGTATTCGCACAGGCAGAAAATCGTCTGCATACCATTAAAGCCGTTCTGGTCGCTTTATTGGCGTCCTGAATAAACTGAATGTAAGCAGGTGTAAATGATGATTAAGCAATCACCGCAAACTTTACCGATTAATCCACGCAAACTGGCCTTACTATTATCAATAATGGTAGCCATTATGCCTTTTTCGACTGATATCTATTTGTCATCGGTGCCGCAAATGGCTATTTCTTTGCACGCCGATATTCATTTGATCGAACAAAGCCTCTCCAGTTTTATGTTCGGGGTGGCGCTGGGGCAGTTGATGGGTGGAGCGTTATCGGATATTAAAGGTCGTAAAATCATTGCTTTAATCGGACTGAGTGTTTATTTAATGTCAACAATAGCCATAATATTCGTAGATTCATCACGAGAATTATTATTCTGGCGTTGGATACAGGCCATGGGTGGTGGTATGGCTACGGTAACAGTGGGGGCGACGGTACGTGATTTTTTTTATGGTAATGCGGCCGCAAGAATGTTTGCAACCATCGGGATTATTACTTTAATTGCGCCGTTGGGCGCACCCATGTTGGGTACGGGGCTGGCTGCATTGGGTGGATGGCGCAGTATTTTTATTTTTTTGGTAATCTATGCATTGGTAGTGATGATCTGTATCTGGCATTTTATGCCACGTGCTAAAATGCCGTCTCAACCGTTAAATAGCCAGATATTCCATAAAATTAAGCAGAATTTCGTGTTGGTTTTCCGAGAACGTGAATCGTTGGGGTTTATGTTTTTTCAGACGGCCGGTTTTGCTGCTATGTTTGTGTTTCTGACTGAATCTTCGTTTGTTTACATGAATCTGTACGGTCTAAGCTCACATCAGTATTCGTGGGCTTTTGGTGCCAATGTTATCACGATGATGGGGTTCAACCGGATTACAGCATATCGCCTACGCACCACGCCTTCAAAAAATATTTTGCTTAGTGGTGTCATACTGCAATTAATTTGCAATTTATTAATGACAATCGTGGTGTGGGGAATGGATAAACCACCATTTTTCCTGTTGTTTATTTTGATTATGTTTTCAGTCGGTTCGCAGGGATTGGTTGGTTCCAATACCCAAGCCTGTTTTATGAGCTACTTTCGTGAAGTGGCTGGCAGCGCCAATGCAGTACTTGGTACCATGCAGTTTCTGATTGCTGCTATGGTTGGCTGGTTAACGACCCTGTTACACAATGGCTCCATGCATGTCATGCCAACTATGATGCTGATTTCGACTGGTCTGGGTGCTGTGCTGTTATGGGCATTTTCCGGCAGTGCTTGGCGCAGGAAGAGATAATGTGTGTTGGCAGTCTGCTACAGACTGCCTTTTTCATGAGATTAATAATAACCATTAACTATATTATTTATTATGTCTGATAACGATAAACTCAAACCCCACCGCGCAGCCATAGATCAGATCGATGCAGAAATTCTACAATTGCTGAATCGACGTGCCAGTCATGCTCAGGCGATTGGTAATATTAAGGGAGATCAGCTAATCTATCGACCTGAACGTGAGGCGGCAGTGTTACGACGAGTTCAGCAGTTTAATCCAGGTCCATTATCGAATCATGCCGTTGCCCGATTGCAACGTGCCATCATGAGTGAGTGCCTAGCACTGGAACGCCCTTTAACAATTGCCTATTTGGGGCCACAAGGAACTTTTACTGAGCAAGCTGCTGTGAAGCATTTTGGGCAAGCTGCTCAAACTCAGCCTTGCTCGACGATTGACGAAGCTTTTCGACTGGTCGAGGCAAATCAGGCTGATTATGTGGTCACACCAGTGGAAAATTCCACCGAAGGGTCGATCGGACGCAGTCTTGATCTGTTGGTTAAAACGCCTTTAAAAGCTTGCGGAGAAGTGATTTTACGTATTCACCATCATCTATTGCGTGCCAGCGCTGAGCAGCAAGACTTTGATAAAGTATATGCACATGCGCAGGCATTGGCTCAATGTCGCAATTGGCTGGATAAGAATTTGCCTAAACAAGTCGCACGTATCGCCGTGGCCAGTAATGCTGAAGCGGCGCGTATGGCGGCGGCAGATAACAGTGCGGTTGCCATTGCCTCGATGATGGCCGCTAAACATTATCAATTATATGCACTGGCCAGTAATATTGAGGATGAACCCAATAACACTACTCGCTTTTTGGTATTGGGATATAATGAGACAACAGCAAGTGGTCGGGATAAAACCTCTTTAATTGTTGCCGTTCCTAATAAAGCTGGAGCGGTGCATCAGCTGCTATTGCCTTTTGCGGAGCATGGGGTATCTATGTCCAAGCTGGAAAGTCGGCCCAGTCGCGGAGGCCTATGGGAGTATGTTTTCTTTATTGATGTTGAAGGTCATCAGCAGGATAGCGCATTGTCTGCAGCCTTAAATGATTTGCAACAATGCTCAGCATTTCTGAAATTGATCGGTTCATACCCTCAGGCTATCATGTAAGAATAAATTTATTAATTGGTAAGCTGATTGCAGCCTGACAACAATTCTATAATTGGTTGCCATGATGGCAAGATGATGTTAGCTTAAATCAGCGCTACAATACAAATGGAAATAATAATGAAAAATATCGTGGTTTATTGTGGGTCTAATCTAGGTACAAACAAAGCATTTTTTGATGCAGCACGCGGTCTAGGAAAAGTCATTGCAGAGCAAGGGAGCAGACTGGTTTATGGTGGTGGTAATATTGGTTTGATGGGAACTATTGCCACAGCAGTACTGGAAAATGGCGGTGAAGTCATCGGAGTCATTCCGATTTTTCTGAAAAAACTGGAAGGCGCTCATCTGGGATTGTCTAAGCTATATGAAACATCCAATATGGCTGAGCGTAAAAATAAAATGATTGAACTGGCTGAAGCATTTATTGCAATGCCTGGTGGGTTGGGAACTTATGAAGAACTATTTGAAGTATTGTCACAGGCACAACTCAAATTACACCCTCATCCGATTGGTATTCTGAATGTGGCAGGTTTTTTTGATCCGTTACTGCAAATGCTACAAAATACTGCCGATGCTGGTTTTATGCCGCAACAGAATATGGATTTAGTTTGTGTCGACAGTGATGCTGAGAAATTACTGCATAAAATGCGACAATGGCAGCCACAGCATGCTGAAAAATGGATTCTGCCCGAATGGGCTCGGCAGGAAAAAGAATCACTGTGTTGATCCAGAAAATTCTGATTCAACCTATAAATATCAGTGTTGTATCAAAGCAGGAAGGCTTTAGCATATAATGATATTGTTGTTATCAACTAGTATTTATCTATCATTTAACCAGCAACTATAGCAACAGGGTTTTATTGGCATGAGTAGGCCAGTGATCTCAGCTGGTCAACATGATTCGAGTCAGTAATCTACATTGACTGATGTAGATAATTAAATGGGTATAATTCGGCAACAAATGAAGGCTCTGTTGCCGGTCGTTCAAGTAAAATTATAAAGCAAGTGGTTTAATTACGCTTTGAAATATGCAATTTGAATTTCATAGATTTTCAGTGGCAAAACTCAATTATGGCCAAATTTGCAGCCTAATTTAAACCGCTTACTAACCTTTGCTTTTCTCCTAATTGTGGCAACTGTATAGGCTTATACAGCTCTGTTATAATTCCATTATTTTTAGTAATAACGATATTTCAATCATGACACAACAACGTAAAATATTAGTGACTTCTGCATTGCCTTATGCTAATGGTAATATTCATTTAGGGCACATGGTTGAACACATTCAGACAGATATTTGGGTACGTTTCCAGAAATCTCGTGGTCATGAATGTTACTATGTTTGTGCTGACGACACACATGGTACGCCAGTGATGCTGGCTGCACAGAGGCAAGGGGTGACACCAGAAGAAATGATTGCCAAGGTGCGCGAAAATCATCTGGCTGATTTCAACGGCTTTGGTATTGGTTATGATAACTATTACAGTACGCACTCACCAGAAAATGAGGCTTTGTCACGCAGTATATATCTGACTTTAAAAGCCAATGGCAAGATTCAAAGTCGCATCATTAAACAATTATTTGACCCAGAAAAAAAACTCTTCTTACCTGATCGATTTGTGAAGGGTGAATGTCCGAAGTGTCATGCGCAGGATCAATATGGCGATAACTGTGAAGTTTGCGGTACTACCTATAGTCCTACTGAACTGATTAAGCCTTATTCTGCTATTTCCGGTGCCACACCTGTATTAAAAGAAACTGAACATTTTTTCTTTAAGCTGGGTGAGTGTGCTGATTATCTCAAACAATGGACTTCAGGCAGTACGATACTTGCCGATGGAAATCAACAGCCACATTTACAGGCTGAAGCACTAAACAAGATGAATGAGTGGTTACAAGGTGATCAATTAAGTGACTGGGATATCAGTCGTGATGCACCTTATTTTGGGTTTGAAATCCCCGATGCACCGAGTAAGTATTTTTACGTTTGGCTGGATGCACCAATTGGTTATATGGCTTCATTTAAAAACTTATGTGATCGAATAAATATTGATTTCGATAGTTGGTTTAAGCCAGATAGCAAAACTGAAATGTATCATTTCATAGGTAAAGACATTCTCTACTTTCATGCACTATTTTGGCCGGCTACTCTGAAATATGCAAATTTACGCGCACCAACCAGTGTATTTGCTCATGGTTTTCTGACCGTAGACGGGCAAAAAATGTCCAAATCGCGTGGTACATTTATTACGGCCAGCTCTTATCTACAGCAAGGCATGAATCCTGAATGGCTTCGCTACTATTTTGCCGCCAAACTGAACAGTAAAATCGAAGATCTAGATTTGAATCTGACAGACTTTATTGCTCGAGTGAACAGCGATTTAGTCGGCAAATACGTGAATATTGCTGCTCGTGCTGCTGGATTTATCAATAAACGGTTTGATGGCAAACTAGCTGATGTCACAGCCAGCAAGCTGTTAGAGCAGCTGCAGGCCAAGAGCGAGCCGATTGCGGTAAGTTATGAAGAGCGAGAATATGCGCGCGCTTTACGTGATGTCATGGCTTTAGCCGATACCGTGAATGAATACGTCGATGCCAATAAGCCTTGGGAGCTAGCCAAACTGGAAGGTCAGCAAGCACATTTACACCACGTATGCAGTGAACTGATTAATGCATTCAGGATACTTACTATCTATTTAGCACCAGTACTGCCTGAGTTGGCTAAAGCAGCAGCATCTTTCCTAAATGTGCCATCGTTGAATTGGATTGATAGTACCTCATTGCTACCATCAGGCCATAGAATCAATGCGTATAAACATTTAATGCAACGGATTGAACAAAAACAGGTGGATGATTTGGTTATTGCGAATAAACAAAATATTCAGGCAACTGCGGTTGACAATATTGCAACAGAATATGAACCAGTAGCGGCTAATGCTTCATTTGATGATTTTGTGAAAATCGACATGCGTGTCGCTAAAGTTCTTAATTGTGAAAAAGTGGAAGGCAGTAACAAATTGCTCAAATTCCAAGTTGATCTTGGCTTTGAACAACGCACCATATTTTCTGGTATTGCTGCGAGCTATCCTGAGCCAGACAAATTGGTTGGCCGCATGGTTATTGTAGTAGCTAACTTCGTACCACGTAAAATGGCCAAATTCGGGATGTCAGAAGGCATGATTACATCTGCTGCTGGTGATGGTAAGCTGTTTTTACTGGATGTTGATAGCGGCGCACAACCTGGGATGAAAGTTGGTTAAATTTACAATATCTGCCCAGTCAGAAATTGACGGTCGGTCTGTTTTTTAATTAGAAAAGCGATGAAATTGAAAACTCATCGCTTTTTGTCATTTAAAACTAACGGATAAAAATCTAGAATTTATTTTAACACTTCCTTAAGTTTTTCGCTGTCCAGTCCTTTTTCCCAGCGTGCGATCACAATGGTGGCACAGGCATTGCCAACCAGATTAGTGAGGGCTCGGCATTCAGACATAAAGCGATCTATTCCTAGAATCAAAGCCATACCTGCTACGGGAATGGAAGGAACAACAGAGATAGTGGCTGCCAAGGTAATAAAGCCGGCTCCTGTCACTCCTGCTGCCCCTTTTGAACTGAGCATAGCTACCAACAACAATAGAACTTGCTGTTGCAATGACAGATCTATATTGCAGGCCTGAGCAATAAACAAGGCAGCCATGGTCATATAAATATTAGTACCATCCAGATTAAATGAATAACCAGTTGGTACAACAATTCCAACAATAGATTTTTTGCAGCCTGCTTTCTCCATTTTTTGCATCAATGTGGGTAATGCAGCTTCAGAGGAGCTGGTACCTAATACCAATAACATTTCTTCCTTAATATATTTCACCAATTTAATAATGGAAAAACCATTATATCTGGACACGGCACCTAAAATAATTAAAATGAACAGAATAGAAGAAATGTAAAAAGTTAGAATTAAATAGAGTAGATTACCTATCGAGCCAATACCATACTTGCCAATAGTAAAGGCCATGGCGCCAAAAGCACCTATAGGCGCCGCCCGCATCAGTATAGATACCATTTTGAATATTAGTGCTGACAAATTTTCAAAAATGTGCAGTAGAGGTCGGGATTTTTCACCCACTAAAACCATTGAAATGCCAAATAAAACAGCAATAAACAGCGTCTGCAAAATATTTCCATTGGTCAGTGGACTCACAATTGTTGTCGGAATAATATTCATCATGAAACCGGTAAAGCTAGCATCATGAGATTTCTGGACATATTCATCAACTTTGGCGCTATCCAGTGTGGCTGGATCAATATTCAATCCTGAACCCGGATGGGCTATATTGGCAACCAGCAGTCCCACTGCTAAAGCCAAAGTTGAAAAAGTCAAAAAATAAGCTAAAGATTTACCGATAACACGACCCATAACCTTCATATTGGTCATTTCGGCAATGCCCAGCACTATAGTCAGAAAAATCACTGGAGAGATAATCATTTTGACCAGCTTGATAAAAGCATCGCCAAAAGGCTTCATACTTTCGCCTGCTGTCGGAAAATAGTGGCCAAGTAATATACCGATAATAATGGCAATAATTACTTGTATATAAAGTATTTTATACCATTGTGTTTTCCGAGGTGGAGAAGTCTTATGTTCTTTATCAACTGGTAACATGGTTTACCTCAAAGTGGTTAGTATCTTAAAACTTACAAATATTGTTTTATATCTGGGGTAATTGAATTGAGTATGTATTGCAGAGTTCATAGTGTCAACAAATTTTAACATCAAACACTCATCAATTTATTAACAAAATTATCGTGTAAATTTATATTTAATATAGTAAATGTTGATTTTTAAAATATATTGATTATTTTTTTGCCAAATCCTGTTCATTTATAAATGAATGTTTTTATTTAATTGAAATGGCTATCTTGTTAGAGTACAGTTAAATTAGTCTTTAATATGAAACAGAATACGGAAAAGCCACCTTAACTTCTGGTTAAGTGGCTTAAAATCTGGTCGGAGTGAAAGGATTCGAACCTTCGACCCCCTCGTCCCGAACGAGGTGCGCTACCGGGCTGCGCTACACTCCGATTGAAGTTATGCATTATAGGCAGACAGAATGTCCTTGACAAGACTGTATGAACATTTAGCAGTTAAAACCATGTCAAATTGGTTGTCAACCAGCATACAGAACAAACAACGAAGGTCTTTTTTTTAATGACGGCAAAGTTTTCATCTGTCGCCATGCTTTTACTGGTTGGCTGGTAATCGATTGCGTAGGCAAGGTCAGATCAGTAGCCACACATAAACGAGTTTGGGGATGTAGAACGGCCAAAGCGTCTGTCAATAAAGCGTCATTACGATAGGGTGTTTCAATAAAAAGCTGCGTTTCGTTGGCCTGTCGGGAACGCACTTCTAATTGCTTAAGTTGAGTAATGCGCAAGTTTTTCTCAGTTGGTAAATAACCCTTAAAGGCAAAACACTGACCGTTGGCGCCAGATGCCATCAAAGCCAGCATAATACTGGATGGACCTGTCAGTGGTACCACAGTAAAGCCGGCTTGATGTGTCTGTGCAACCAGTTTCGCGCCAGGATCGGCAACCGCCGGGCAACCTGTTTCACTTAATAAACCCATGCTTCTTCCTGCCTGTAATGGTCGAATTAGGGTAGCCACATCTTTAGCCAGTGTGTGTTCATTAAGTGTTTGTAGATTAAGTTCACGAATAGGAGTCTGGATTCCAAATGCTTTCAGGTGGGCTCGAGCCGTCTTTTCTGCTTCGACCACAAAATCAGTTAGCGTAACAATCTGTGCCAGTTCATGAGGCAGTAAACAAGGAGTATTGGCAGTTCCTAAAGGAGTTGGAATTAGATACAGAGTAGGAGGGGTCATAAAATATTTATTCCTTCAGCCAGTAAAAAATCCACCAAATGAAAAATGGGTAGACCAATTAATGCATTGGGGTCAGTACTATAAATACGTTTGATTAAAAGTGCACCTAAACCTTCACTTTTTGCCGCACCAGCACAGTAAATGGCATCGGGTTCAAGTGCCAGATAATGATCGATTTGAGCAGCAGATAAAGTACGCATGATTACACGTGTTTCATCTATATGTTGATGCAGACGTTTTTCTGCTGGATTGACTAATACCAAAGCACTATAAAAAGTTACCTCCTGTCCACTCACACTGGCCAACATTTGTTGTGCTTTTGCTACGCTTAACGGTTTACCCAATTGTCGATTTCTGCACCAGGCAACTTGATCGCAGCCGATAATCAAAGCCTCAGGAAATTGTACGGCTACCGAATGAGCTTTACCAGCCGCCAATCGTAAAGCAGTTTGTGCAGCAGTTTCATTTAATAAAGCAGTTTCATCAAAATCTGGACTGATTGAGTCAAACGGCACTTGCAACTGTTGAAGTTGCTGCTGCCTGAAGCGCGAACTGGAAGCCAGAATTAACCTTTTCTTTATCTTCATTAAGTGCAAACTCATTGACATTAGAAAACTTAAATTATATCATCGAGCGTTTATGTTAGACCCTAATTTGATTGATACAATCACATTTACGCGCGAACAGCAGCAATGCAGCGGCGAAGTGCGCTTGCAAGCGTTAAATAGGCGGGTTTGGTCGCATGAACTTCTGGTTAAGCGTGATGCCGTCATACAGTTTCAGGCTCGTGGCGGAACAGATCGCTGGCAGCGCCCTTTTATCAATGTTAGTGTAAAAGGTGAATTACAACTGATATGTCAGCGCTGTTTACAAGCTGTATCTTGGACGTTGAGCGACCAGTCCCATGTAGTGCTGTTTGCTGATGAACAATCACTTGATGAAGCCATGGTTGCTGATGAAGCACTTGAAGGCATCTTGTGGCAGGAGCAGTTCAATCTGGTTTCACTGATTGAAGATCAGATTCTGATGGCTATTCCGGTTGCCCCGAGGCATAGCGATTGTGATCACGTATTGGCAACATCAACCAATCAGGCCTCAGATAATCCCTTTGCCAAGCTGGTGGGACTGAAAAGCGGCCGCTAACGAATTAACTTATTTATCAGGAGCTTAACATGGCAGTTCAACAAAACAAAAAATCACCATCTAAACGCGGTATGCATCGCTCACATGACGGTCTGACCGCAGTGCAGGTTTCTACCGATGTTAATACTGGCGAAGTACATTTGCGTCACCATATCTCTCCTAATGGTATGTACCGTGGTCGCAAAGTAGTTAAAGCCAGAGGCGAATAATTACTTAGTGATTATTTAACATGTTTGTAAGCCAGGCATTGCTATAGCAATCACTGGCTTTTTTGTATTAATTATTTACAGGTACAGTTTGCATATAAACTTATGCAATACTATAAATCTATTGCCAGTTATGGCCTAATTTATACTGATCCGAGCTTTAAATGAAGAAAATCTGGTATAACTACGAAGACATACATCGTGCTATCAAACAACTGGCAGAAAAAATCCAAGCATCAGAACACTCGTTTGATGCTATGATCGCTATTGGCGGTGGCGGTTTTATTCCGGCGCGAATATTGCGCAGTTTTTTAAATATTCCAGTATATACCGTTACTTTGTCATATTACGATGTTAATGATCAGCCTACTGATCTTCCTCAGAAAATACAGTGGACTGATGGATTTGATACAAAGCTGAAAGAAAAAAAACTGCTTATCATTGATGAAGTGGATGATAGTCGTGCTACTCTGGAATTCTGTATTCGTGAATTGCAACACGAAGGTTTCAATCAGCTGGGGGTAGCTGTTTTACATGAAAAGCGCAAACCCAAAAAAGGGGTGTTGCCAGCTGAAATGCCGTATTACAGTGCCATGCAAGTGGATGATTGGTGGATTAATTATCCGTGGGATGCACTGGATATAGATGAGCATTATCGTAATGTTGTTACTCAATCTTTACCTGAGAACTGATCGATGACTTTGAAAACTATTGCTGTTGATGTCATGGGCGGCGACTACGGCTTGGATGTTACCATTCAAGGTGCATTGGATTTTTTACAGAAACAAAGCGATGCAGCATTGATTCTTGTCGGAGATGAAGCACGTATAAAAGCTGCGCTTGCCCAAACCAAGGCTTCACTGGGCAGGATTACCATTCAAGCGGCTAGTGAAGTAGTTGGTATGGATGAAGAACCTTCGTCTGCATTGAAAAATAAAAGAGATTCTTCTATGCGTGTTGCCATTAATCAAATTAAAGATGGTAAAGCGCAGGCGGCTGTATCCGCTGGTAATACTGGTGCATTAATGGCTACGGCAAGATTTGTATTAAAAACCATACCCGGTATCAATCGGCCAGCGATTGCTAAATTCTTACCTGCCCGCAACAATCATGTGACTTTAGTGTTGGATCTAGGGGCAAATGTTGATTGCAGCGGAGAGCAGCTATTTCAGTTTGCTGTAGCCGGTAGTCAGCTGGTTGCTTCTCTGCTAACAGAGAATAACCGTCCTCGTGTGGGTTTACTGAATGTTGGTACCGAAGATATCAAGGGTAACGCCGCAGTTAAAGAAGCCCATCAGCTTTTGCGTGACAGCAACCTCAATTTCGTAGGTAATGTGGAGGGCAACGCCATATTTACCGCTGAAGTAGATGTACTGGTGGTGGATGGTTTTACAGGTAATGCCATGCTCAAGAGTATCGAAGGGGCCGTTAAATTTTCAGGCGAAGTGATCAAGGAAGAATTTATCCGTAGCTGGTATAATAAACTGAGCGCATTGATTGCTTTGCCTGTATTTAAAGGATTTAAGCGGCGTTTAGACCCGCGTCGTTTTAATGGCGCAATTTTTCTAGGTTTACGTGGCGTAGTAGTCAAAAGTCACGGTGGTACTGATGCTGCAGGATTCTGTTTTGCCTTAGAAGAAGCATATAAAGCGATTAAAGCAGACTCTATTACTAAAATTCAGGCCGGTGTAGCTGAACAGCTATCATCGTCTGAAGAATAACTCATCGTGTTACAAATGCAGACAATTCTAGTGACTTTGTCTACAATAGCCACTTTGTCCCTATCTGAAGAATAAACCATGTTACACGCACATATTCTTGGTACTGGCAGTTATCTGCCGGATCGCCGTGTGAGCAACGATGATTTAAGCAAAATAGTTGACACATCGGATGAGTGGATTACCTCTCGCACCGGTATCAAGACTCGCCATATCGCGGCTGAAAATGAGCAAACCAGTGATCTTGCTGTCAAAGCCGCACAGGTTGCTTTGGCTGATGCCGGTGTGGATGCTGCTGATATTGATCTAATTATCGTTGCAACATCTACTCCTGACATGACCTTTCCGGCTACTGCCTGTATCGTACAAAATAAACTGGGTATAGCTGGCTGTCCTGCTTTTGATGTACAGGCAGTATGTGCTGGTTTTATGTACGCAATAGCGACCGCTAATGCTTATATTAAAAGCAAAATGGCAACAAAAGCATTGGTCATTGGTGCTGAAACATTTAGCCGTTTGCTTGATTGGAGTGACCGTCGTAGTTGTGTTTTATTTGGTGACGGAGCTGGTGCCGTTATACTGAGTGCTTCGGATCAAGAAGGAGGCATTCTACAGACAGAATTACGCGCAGATGGCGCCTATAGGCATATTTTGCAGACTCCGGGAAAAATCGCTTCTGGCAATATCGAAGGTTCTCCGTACCTATTTATGGATGGTCAGGCTGTATATAAATTCGCAGTTAAAGCTTTGGCTAATATAGCTCAGCAAGTAATGGAAAAGTCTGGTTTGCATCCGTCAGATATTGATTGGGTCATTCCGCATCAAGCTAATTTGCGAATTATTGAGTCTACTGCACGTCATCTTAACGTTCCAATGGACAAAGTTATAGTTACATTGGCGGAGCAGGGAAATACCTCGGCAGCTTCCATACCCTTGGCTTTGGATCAAGGGATCAAATCTGGTCGAATTCAACGCGGGCAGATATTATTATTAGAAGGCATTGGCGGTGGTTTTGCCTGGGGTGCAGTAACGATAAAATATTAATTTTATTACATAAGTAAAGAGTTTAGAGTATGTTGCCCCGATCTGCATTAGCTGATATGCATCCTGTTATCATGTCACCCAGTCATGATGGCCGCTACTATGGTAATTATGTCAAATCCTTGTTGGCCTTGTCGGCGGTTCATACGGGAGCAAGATATCCCTTACAAGTTTATCTGCATCAGGGTGAAAGTTTAATTACCAGAGCGCGCAATGATAGCGTTGCCGAATTTTTAGCGCATCCAGAATGGACTCATTTATGTTGGATTGATACTGATATCGGTTTTTCTGTAGAAGCTTTTCATCGCTTGTTGCTGGCTGATCGCGATGTTGTTGCCGGCATCTACCCTTTAAAACAAGATCCGTGGCCGCAGAGCGGAGTTGATGCTCATATGACTCAGCAACAATTTTTGGCCAAATACACTCACTATACCATCAATATAAATCCAGATAGCAACAATGAAGTACATATTCATATTGATGATGATGGATTTTTTGAACTTTCTGAAGTGTCTACAGGATTTATGGTTATTAAACGGGAGGTATTTCTACAATTGATGCAAGCTTATCCTGATTTACAATATAAATCAGAAACTATTGATGTTCCTGATCAAGGTTATCATTACCGTTTTTATGATTTCATGGTTGATCCTGTCCACAAGCGATATTTATCTGAAGACTTTAGCTTCTGCAATCTGTGGACAAAGATTGGCGGCAAAATCTATGCAGATGCTCGCTCAAATCTTACGCATATGGGCAATAAAGTTTATCAAGGGTCTTTTCCTGAGACTCTGGTTAATAATTTGTCTAACGCAATAGGCGCACCGAAAGGAACAAAAATGTTTGTTTACTCTGATAAATCGCTACGAATCAATGAACCACCGATTAAATAGCTAATAAATATCGATTAAATCAGAAGGATTCTTTGTTGATATACTGCACAGAGATTTAATAAGTTGTTCATTAATAATTCAAATCTCATGGGAATAAAATAGATTTTGCTTATTTTAGAAATAGAATTGCCTAAACTGCATTGATAATCAATATGCAATGTCTATACTCAGAAATGAATAACACTGAGGTAAAAATTTTATATTTTATAGTATGTATAAAAGTTAAAAAGAAATTATAAAAAAACCTTAATTAATTTACCCAAAAATAGAATACTAAATCTTTATAGATTTTATACTAAATATGGTTATAACTGCTTCTAAGCAACACAAATGATCATACGATATAATATGATCAATTATCATTAAAATAATTATTCTGGATATTACCTTATCTAATCCAAGGAAAATCATGAGTATAGCCTTTTTTTTTCCCGGCCAAGGGTCACAAAGTCTCAACATGATGTCTGGTTTCAATGAAATAGATGTTGTGCGACAGACATTTGAGCAAGCTTCCACAGTCTTAAATCAGGATCTATGGGCATTGATCACTGGTGAAGATGTCGCAGCATTAAATGAAACAGTTAATACACAGCCGCTAATGCTAACAGCGGGAGTGGCTGTGTGGCGCGTCTATCTGCAATTACATGGTGTAATGCCAGCAGTGGTTGCCGGCCATAGTTTGGGTGAGTACACCGCTTTGGTTGCTGCCGGCAGTTTAGATTTTACTGATGCGGTCAAACTGGTGCGCTTGCGAGCACAACTTATGCAGAACGCTGTGCCTCAAGGAGAAGGAGCTATGGCTGCTGTATTGGGACTAGATGATGACACAGTACGTCAAGTATGTGTTCAAGCCGAGCAAGAGTTACCGGAAACGGTGGTTGAAGCGGTAAACTATAATTCTCCGGGGCAAATTGTGATTGCCGGTAGCACAAATTCTGTTACTCGAGCGTGTGAACTGGCTAAAGCTGCTGGTGCCAAACGTGCATTGCTTCTGCCTGTATCTGTACCTTCACATTGTCGTCTGATGAAGCCAGCTGCTAAACAGTTAGCTCAGGCGCTGACTGATGTAACAATCCATGCGCCACAGATTAGCGTAATTCACAACGTTGATGTATCCGTATATCAAGATGCAGAATGCATCAAAAATGCATTAGTGCAGCAACTGTATTCACCTGTACGCTGGACAGAAACTGTTGAAAAATTAATGGCAGAAGGTATCACTGAGTATGCAGAATGTGGCCCAGGCAAAGTATTGGCAGGTCTGACCAAACGTATTGATAAAAGCGCTGTGTGCACTGCGCTAACCAGTCTGGAAAGCGTACAAAGCTTTATTGCTACGCATGCTGCTAACTAAAGGAAACAACTATGAATCAGGATTTAACTGGTAAAGTGGCACTGGTGACAGGTGCGACACGTGGTATTGGGGCTGCCATTGCCCGGCTTCTGGCTGAAAAAGGAGCTAAAGTCATTGGGACAGCCACTTCAGCTAATGGAGTAAATGCCATCAATCAGGCATTGGCTGAATTCGGAGGAGAGGGACGCGAACTACGGATTGCTGAAGGAAACAGTATTGAAAATCTGATTAGTAACATCGAAAGTGAAATCGGCAACATTGCGATACTGGTCAATAATGCAGGTATTACCCGCGATAATCTGCTGATGCGAATGAAAGAATCAGAATGGGATGAGATTATGGAAATTAATCTTAAATCTGTATTTCGAGCCAGCAAAGCCGTAGTGCGCGGTATGATGAAAGCGCGCACAGGTCGGATAATCAGTATTACTTCAGTAGTTGGATCTATTGGTAATGCTGGCCAGACCAACTATGCTGTGGCTAAAGCTGGTCTGGTGGGTTTTACTAAATCTCTGGCTCGTGAAGTAGGTAGTCGAGGCATTACCGTCAACTGTGTTGCTCCTGGTTTTATTGAAACTGATATGACTTTATCATTACCACAGGAGCAACGGGATTATTTTTCCGCTCAGACAGCATTGAATCATTTCGGTACACCGGAAGATATAGCTGCGGCGGTATTGTTTCTAGCGAGTGATGAGGCAAAATACATTACAGGTCATACATTGCATGTAAACGGTGGCATGTTCATGGCTTAAACCAGCAGGAAAAACCATTTCGGTTTAAATAACGGAAATGGTTTTTTGTACGCATAAAGAAAACTAGATGGAAAAATCCTCATCAAAGGTTCCATACAGCACTGATTCAATTCTGCTACGAGTTAGCATAGGAGCAAATAGCGCTAAAAATTCATAAGCAAACCCACGTAAATAAGCATCTTTTCTGAGAATGACCTGAGAAAATGAAGGCTCAAATAGGTGTTCAGCATTGATCCGATTTAACCCCTGATCACGTTTTTGATCAAAAGCTTGCGTAGCTACAAGACCAATCCCTAAACCATTGAGTACATAAGTTTTGATCACATCCGAATCAGGAGAAGTCAAAACTATTTGTGGCTGATTACATTGACCTTGTGCAAAAGCATGTGCAATATCAGAATGTTTTTCAACAGCATCATCATAGGTAATCAAGGGATATGCTGCAATATCCTGTAGACACAAAGGCTGATTCAATGACAATAGTGGATGGGCATCGGGGACAATAATACTTCGATTCCAAGCATAACAATTTAATTTATGTAATTCAGAGTGATCTGTAACCATTCCTGCTCCGATCGCAAAATCCACTTCGCCACTGAGTACAAGTTGATTGATGGCTTTAGAAGATGCCGGCAAAATATGAAGCTGAACTAGTGGATATTGTTCAGTAAAAGCTTTAACAATATTCGGTAGTGTATAGCGAGCCAGAGTGTGCGTAGTGGCAATGGAGAGTGATCCCATGGTCTGATCTGCAAACTCAGTACCAATGCGCTTAATATTTTGAACTTCTCGTAAAATGCGATCGGCAGTTTCTAATACAATTTTACCTGGAGCGGTCACTGACACAATGCGTTTACCATGACGAATAAACAAAGGTACACCTAGTTCGTCCTCAAGCATTCGAATTTGTTTAGAAATACCCGGCTGAGAAGTAAATAAAGCTTCTGCTGCATCAGAAATATTCAAATTCTGACGATATACTTCTACCGCATATCTTAACTGTTGTAATTTCATATATATATATTCAGTCTCTTATAAATTCGATATAAGTCAAATACTGTAGCTCAAATACAACAAAATTATCATATTGACTGCATCATAGCTTAATTTTCTTATCATGACACAACATAAATTCGCAAGATTTAAAAACCAAATAAATTCATTGAGCAAGGAAATTTTTTATCAGCTCAATCAAGTTTTTCTTGTTGTTTTCATACAACTAAACAGAAGCAAACCTTAGGTTTTAGTTGTAAATAAGTGACACAGGTCTATTTTTTAGGCATGATTGACTATTAGGAAGCGGGTCGTCTAGCAGCTTCGCCTTGGTGGTTTGGATATTGACAGTTTATACTGCGATTTCTTATAGTATAGACCTGATTTACCAAGCTACCCGCCCGGTTTGAGCGGCCTGTAAATGGTATTTGTGTTTTGATACAGTGTATTTATGAACTAAATCAACACATAACAAATTTTTTGATGAGGGAATAACATGACCAAACAGCTAAAATTGAGCGCATTGATCGTTGCTATGGCTGCTTCAACTGCCGCTTTTGCCAATGGTGTCGTGCCGGGGGCCGATTGGACCGGTGAACCAAGTGGTAAATACAATGGCTATACAACCAGCTCTGCTCCTAAAACTGGTACTGGTGAGATCCTAGTAACAGGTGCTAAAACTCAAGATGGTACACCTGAATGCTGGAAAAATGGATTCAATAAAGATGTTGAACCTACTTTAGGTAATAACTGTGCACATCCGGTTGCTCAGGCGCCTGTTCGTCCAACTTATACAGATGAAACTATTTCTCTGTCTGCTAACTTCTTGTTTGGTTTTGATAAATTTAATTTGCGTCATGAGGCAATTGATACTCTGAATCAATTAGCTACACGTTTGTCTGATAGCAGAGTTCAAACTGTGCGTATTGAAGGTCATACCGACTTTAAAGGTTCTGATGCTTACAACAATGCTTTGTCTGAACGTCGTGCTCATGCTGTGGCTAATTATTTGGTATCCAAAGGTGTGTCTGCAGAAAAAATTACTGCAGTTGGTTTGGGTAAGTCTGAAGCTCGCATGACTCAAACTTGTCAGAACGAAGTTGCTCGTTTGGGCAAAAAAGTATCAGCAGCTAAAAAACGTGCTGCTTTGATCGAATGTATTGCACCTGATCGTCGAGTAGATGTGAAAATCCGTACTCTGGAAAGTAAACGAGTTAAATAATTTTTCTCTACTTTAAAAACCCTGCTTTAAGCAGGGTTTTTTATCGCTGGTAATTTTCATAGCTTCATAATATTTTTTATTAATAGTCATGCTATTTAATTTAAATAATAAATAATCCCAATTATTTAGATATTGTGTATATTCAGTATTAGCTAATGTTGGTTTTGATTATTTTCTTAATATCAATTTTAAACATATGTTATTATGTGAATAATGAATATTTATATAAATAAAATGTCATTTAGTTTGTTTGTGTCTTTGATGTTTATAAAAATGCTTTAAGTATATGCAATTGGCGCTTCAATAAGGGAAAAAAATATTAACTAAATCTCTATCTATTATATCCATATGCAAGCTAAGTTCTGAATAATACTAATACTAAATTTTTCTAAAACTCAACTTAAAAGTGATTCAATGATCAAACATGTAAGATTTTGTTTCTAGTATTATGTTGCTATCTGTGTGTTGCTTATACTACACAGTTTCATCGAGTTCCAGATGCTTCCGGAGAAAAAAAGTATTGTCTTAAAATTTCAACGACAAAATACAGCCCCACACAAAGGTGTACTATTAATCAAACCGACGGATCTACAAAGTGGCGATATCTTATTTTCTACTGATTCCAGCCAGAGGTCACATGTTTTACGTTTGTTTGGTAATACCTCCGTCAGCCATGCATTTCTATATCTGGGCGATGGAGAAGTAGTCGAGGCGGTTGGAAGAGGTGTACATATTATGCTACTGGTTGAGAGTGTTGATGAAAACCCGGAACTGGCGGTTTATCGCCATCCACATTTAAATAATTTACAGGCTGAAAAAATTCGAGAGTTTGCCGAGGCTGAAGCCGGGGGAAAATACAATTATGTAGGTATCATTAAACAGGCTCCTTATACTGTTATTCGTAAAGTATGTGAATTACCAATAATTCCACGTGCCTTTCGCCATCTGTAGTTGAATACTATGGCATTGGTACAGGTGACACCTTTTTCCTCAGAGCGTTATTTCTGCTCACAGCTGGTAGTGGCAGCCTATGATTATGCTGGACTACCTTTAACGAAAACACCGGCCGAATGGGTAGCACCGGGTGATTTATTGCATATGCGCGCCGATGATATTCCTTCTGTGATACCGATTTATCCGTTGCAATGTGTTGGCCATTTACGTTGTGAAACTTCCTTATGGCAACTTAGTTGCGCATTGGTAGACATCTGAATATTTAATGATTATGGTATAAACTAGCTATAGGAAAATGATCACTAGCCTGATTAAATACAATCATCAGCTTAATATCGATGAATTAGAATCTTTCTTTGGATGGCCTACTAATGAAATATTTGTAGCTAATATAAGTAAATTCAATGGATTAATTATTTAGTTTGAAAAAATACATTGATTCTCAGTATAAATCAATTTAACCCTCCTCAATTTGTCGTTATCGGCCGTTTTGGCTGTAAGATATGTACAGGTAAGTTCTGGTGCAAAATTGAATGGGTATGTTTCAGCCAGTACCACAGGTTCAAACAAGGAGTGTAATATTTACCAGCTCGTTGTTTAGGCAGCTTTAGAAGAGCAATGCACAAGTAGCGGACGTATGCTAAATGCGTCATCTTGGAAAGAAATACATTCTAGTTCTCCTTGTTGATCACGTAGTCAGGTAGTTGTGATTCAGCAATTCTGTCGTGTTGATGTGTATCCGCAACCACTTTGAGCAAACTATGCTCATGTAAGCACTCGTTTATGTGTGGTCATACTGCAAGTTGCTGCATATTACATTGGGTGGCTATACAAATAATATATTCTATTTGTAAGATCAACCTGTGAAACAGCTGCCAGAGAAGCGGTGTCTGATAACTATACTTAAATCCTGATCTAGCGATACCAGCCAGTTTTTGTCTTTCAATTTTTAAGTAAGGTGTGATTGAGTTGCAATCGGTTTTTCTGCAAGTAGGGCAGTTAGCAGTGTATAGTTTTTAAATTATCAGCAAGTAACTGGCACCACGGCGGTATTGGTAATTTACGGCTGCTAGCAGTAGTCAAATTAAGCTGCTCTAGCTGTTGTACTATTACTGTTAGTTAATGATCTGTAATTAATACATTAATTACAGCATAGCTATTTTGCGCGCAATAATTTTTTTGCGCATATACTTATTTCATAAGAGTTTATTCAGTCTGTTGGTAGAATAACTTAATCTGGAAATATGTAATATATATTATTAAATAATTATATTATAACTTTAATATTAATTTTCTATAGTATATGAATAAAATTGTGTGTAACAGTTAATTTGCAGTATAGATAATAAAAGTTAAATGCTAGCTAGATGTTAATTAACACAGTTACATTAAATAATAAGGTGAGAAATATAGCTATGATTAATTTATATACTCTTCTCAAGGCTAGTTTATCCGCTAGTGATGATGAAATCCGTTGCGCATTGAAAAGGGTTGCTAATAAAGAGATTTTAGATTGGGAAAAATGATCAACCGGCTGCAAAATATTGCTTACCCCTGATTTACGCACAAAATACAATGCTAAATTGCTTATGGAAAATCCATAGCTAAGGCAGAGGATAATTTCTGGATAGGCCACGCTAATTCATACAACTTTTTTAGGGGTAAGGTTCATTTAACGCTAAAAAAGAAAAATCCACAACAACGCGTTCAACGCTCTTTTCGTGCTGATTTCCAAGCACAAATGGTTAAACTGTATCCGCAGGGAAAATCACGCAGTGAGTTGGTCAAGCAATACGATTTGATACCTTCCGCTTTAGACAGCTGCATAAACCAATCAAGCAAAAGCGGTTCGGTTAAGAACAAAGATAACCGCACGCCAGAACAAAATAAACTGATTGCTTGACGAACAGAGCTGACGCAGCTACGGCTGGAACACGATATGCTAAAGCTGGCTGCACTAATCATGGCAAGAAATCAAAATCCTGCAAGCAAATCCGCATCGTTATGCGCTAGCGGCATGATGTCGCGGCTGAGCGATAGCCAGACATTATACCTATTCTCAGTGCCAAGCCACTAAGCCGAAATCGGTCATCCATTACGCCGATACAATAGTGACTATTGTTAAACATAGCCATCAATCCTATGGAAGCTGACGCATTGGTTTGGTCTGATAACCGGCAGGTATCGATGTTTCTGGTCGTGACATTGCCCGAGTAATGAAGTCGCTATCATTGGTATCTATACGCTTAAACCTTATGAGACCATCAGACGGCAAGCACTAGCCCAGTCACAGCCAATCTTTTACAACGCCAGTTGGATGTCGCCAGCAAACAGCAGATTATCATCATCGCAGGCTTAAGCTATATTCGTGCTAACCATCACTGCAATTATTTATGTGTGCGACTTCATTTATCTAAGTGACAGATTGCCGGCTAAGGTGCTGGACAACATAAAACAGCAGATTGAGTGATATTTGCGTTAATTCAGATTAAACAACCACTGTTATCATTCAGTCTATTTCATTTAGAGAGAGGAAAGGAGTTTGCTAAACAGTTGCTTGGTAAGCAAGTATATTAATTCATTTAATCTACAGCGTTCACGAAACAAAAAGGGATGTCCGTATGATAATGCAGTAACAAAAGCAACATTTAACAGCATGAAAACTGAATTGATTAAAAGGGAAAATTCATACCAACTCAAGCATGACAATAAGCCTTTGCGGCTTAGGCTTATTGGTACAATCGCATACCGTGACATTCATCATTAGGCTATTTGCCTGCGGTAGAATTTAACAAACAGCTACCCCTTAATTTTGTTGTTTGAATGTGTGTTGCCATGTCATTGCTGAACTACTGGAACCTGCTGAAACTGGAAGCTGTTGCCTATGTTTAATCCAGATAAAGGTGAATTTAAAATAGCATATACGGGATTCTCTATAGCACCTATTTGCATAGGGGGGGGCTTTGCGCCACTACTGGTTAAAGATGTACAAGGTTCATTGTACTGGTTTACTGGGTACATAATCATTTCCATTCTTGGTACTCTGCTTGGTTATGGTGATTTTTGCTTATTGGTACCCGGCTTAGTGTTATCCAGACACTGCTATTTATTACAGTCATGTGTTTTTGTTACTGTAATCAATATACAAAGCATTTGCTGAAACAAAGGTTTAAATTTTGTGGTACTTCTGAACAAAATTAGTGAGTAGCCAAAATTTTGAAAATCGAATTAAATTCAGCCAATACAGTATCTGATGTTAAAGTAACTCAGCTTAAAGAGGGCATATTTGATAAACTTGTCAGGTTATTGATTTTCTTTCCAATGGCAATAGTTGGCTTAATGATGATCAAATTCTTTGTTACTTGTCTTTTATATTGTTTTATGAACGATAAATAGCTGTTCTGGTCAGAAATACATCAGAAGAAAATATTATTATCGTAGTAAATAACTTAAATGATGCAGAGGAAGTTAAAATTCAAAACTGCGTGAAAATATAAACATATTTTTAATGAACCTCACACTGCATGTACTTTAATATGGCACTATAAAAAGCTTGATGGTTTGGTTGAAATCATATTACGGCATGTGGTTAGTAGTACAAGCTATAATAGTAAAAAAGTTGATTGTAAAAGGCACAGTTTGCGTTCTGTCGAAGAGGGAGAGGTATTGTCAAGGGATTGCCGGTAATTGGCTGATTATTTAACGTCTGAAGATTATGGTACAGCCGGTGCAATAATCGATACGGTAAACGCATTAATCAAATGATTGAATTTAATATTTATAGTTGCCAATTAGATTATATTTGAAATAAAAAACCGGGTGGTGCATAAATGCCATCCGGTTTTTAAATTTTTTAGATTGTGAATCTTACAGAATATCTTTTTTATCAGTTAATTGAGGTAGCAATGCATCCTGATTTACTGATAACAGTCCACTTTGCGTATAAATAGTCAGTTTGTTACGAGTATCGGTAATATCCAGATTGCGCATAGTAAGTTGGCCTATACGATCAGTAGGAGAAAAAGCTGTATTGTCGACTTTTTCCATACTTAGTCGTTCCGGCTGATAAGTTAAATTGGGCGATTCAGTATTAAGAATAGAATAATCGTTACCGCGACGCAGTTCTAAAGTTACTTCACCCGTAATGGCTTTGGCTACCCAGCGTTGAGCAGTTTCACGCAACATCAATGCTTGCGAATCAAACCAGCGTCCCTGATACAGTAATCTACCCAGACGTAGGCCATTAATACGATATTGTTCAATGGTATCCTCATTATGAATGCCAGTTAGTAGGCGTTCATAGGCTATATGCAGCAGGGCCATTGCGGGGGCTTCATAAATGCCGCGAGATTTGGCCTCAATAATACGGTTTTCAATCTGATCTGTCATGCCCAAACCATGACGACCGCCGATACGATTGGCTTCAAGAATCAACTCCACCGGATCATGGTATTCAACACCATTTAAAGCCACCGGTACACCTTCATCGAAACGGATACTAACTTCTTCTGGTTTGATAGCAATTTGTTCATTCCAGAATGGCACACCCATAATCGGTTGTACAATTTTTATGCTGCTATTGAGCATTTCCAGGTCTTTGGCTTCATGTGTGGCACCTAGCATATTGGAGTCGGTTGAATAAGCTTTTTCCACAGACATTTTATATTCAAATCCCTGAGCAGTTAGGAATTCCGACATTTCATGCCGTCCACCCAATTCATCAATGAACTGCTGATCCAGCCAAGGTTTGTAGATGCGCAAGAGAGGATTGGTCAGCAGCCCATAACGATAGAAGCGCTCAATATCATTGCCTTTATAGGTGGATCCATCACCCCAGATATGAACATCATCTTCTTTCATGGCCGCAACCAGCATGGTTCCGGTGACCGCTCGGCCTAAAGGCGTTGTATTAAAATAAGGTATACCACCGGTGTGGATATGAAAGGCGCCACTTTGTATGGCCGCAATTCCTTCATGGGCCAGTTGGCGGCGACAATCAATCAACCGTGCTTTCTTCGCTCCATATTCCAAAGCTGTTTTGGGTATGGCTTCATAGTCTTCTTCATCCGGCTGTCCCAGATTAGCCGTATATGCATAAGGCAAAGCACCCTTAAGTCTCATCCACAGCAATGCAGTTGAAGTATCAAGACCTCCAGAAAAAGCAATGCCGACTTTTTCTCCAATTGGCAAATGCTGAAGGATGGTGGTTTTATTACTCATGTCGACTCCCTTATTTTAAATTTTATAATCTGAATATCATTGTTGCCATACCAGTAAAGCATGATTGCGTTTACCTCGGCGCAAAATAGTGAAGCGACCATAACGTTTGTCACTATCGCTTAAAACATAATCGAGCCTGTCAATTTTTTTACCATTTACAATAACTGCACCCTGACTGATAAAGCCACGTGCTTCATTATTGGATTTGGCTAGCTCGGCCGTGGTTAATGCTTGCACAATATTGGCTGTTTCATATATTGGGAAAGTTGGCAAGCCATCAAGGGACAGTTGGTGGAAATCGCTTTCGGTTAATGCACTTTGGTCTTCTGCAAACAAGCAAGCAGAAATACGCTGAGCCGCGGCCAGTGCATCTTCACCGTGAATTAGGCGGGTCATTTCTTCGGCCAGAATGCGTTGGGCTTGCGGTTTGCTGTTGCAGGCCTGATCGTGCGCTTCAATGGCATCTATGTCTGCAATACTGAGGAAGGTGAAGTATTTAAGAAATTTATAAACGTCTGCATCTGCAACTTTTAGCCAGAACTGGTAGAACTGATAAGGCGAAGTTTTTTGCGCGCTCAACCATACTGCACCGCCTTCAGTCTTACCAAATTTAGTTCCATCAGCTTTGGTTACTAATGGCACCGTTAAGCCATAAACAGTACGCTGATACAGACGTCGAGTCAGATCGATGCCGCCAGTAATATTTCCCCATTGGTCCGAACCACCAATCTGCAGGACAGCACCATAACGTTTATGCAGCTCGGTAAAATCGTAACCTTGCAAAAGGGCATAGGCAAATTCAGTAAAAGAAATTCCAACATCATCGCGGCTTAAACGCTGTTTCACTGATTCTTTATTCAACATACTGTTGACTGAAAAATGTTTGCCGATATCGCGCAGGAAATCCAAACAGGTCATGCCACCAAACCAGTCATAATTGTTGGCCATGATTGCGGCATTTTCACCGTTGAAACTCAGGAATGGTTCAAGTTGAGCACGTATTTTGCTCACCCAATCCTGTACAGTGTCCAATGTATTGAGAGATCGCTCCTGTGCCTTAAAACTGGGGTCGCCAATCAAACCTGTGGCACCGCCTACCAGTGCAATTGGGGTGTGGCCTTTTAGCTGGAAGCGGCGCAGAACTAAAATGGGGAGGAGATGGCCGATATGTAGGCTGTCTGCTGTGGGATCAAATCCACAATACAATGTAATTTTCTGTTCATTTAACAAGTCATCAAGGGCATTAGCATCGGTTGTTTGGGCAATTAAACCACGTTGCTGTAAATCGTGGATAACACTGATCATGATTAAACTTTATATTCTCTGATTAAATTAAAAGGAATTAGGATGCTATCTTAGGCAAAGTATTGGCAAAAATAACTTATATTCGTGCAGTCGGCTGATGCCATTGAACTGAATTGCTGTTTGCCAAGATAGTAATTATGCATCATTTTACACGAATTGTTTGCTTATGCAGCGCTGACTATAGTATATAACTCAATTGCGTCATTATTTCGAACAACAAGCTTTTTTGATTAATATGGTTAATCTAAAAATAGCTAATTTGTTAAAATAAACATTGGTAAACAATACAAATGATATGCTGCAAATAGTTCAAGCTGATTTAAAGCTGCCAGTAAGCAGTCAAATAAAAGGCAACCGTGACTGTTGAGCCGTTGCCTTAGAAAATAAGTGTTATTCAAACATTGAACAGGAAGTGAATGATATCACCGTCATTAACAATATATTCTTTACCTTCTGCACGCATTTTACCGGCTTCTTTAGCTTTAGCTTCACCGCCAAAAGTAATGAAATCATCATAAGAAATTACTTGAGCACGGATAAATCCGCGTTCAAAGTCGGTATGAATAACCCCAGCTGCCTGTGGTGCAGTATCACCTTTGTGAATGGTCCATGCTCTGACCTCCTGTACTCCAGCAGTAAAATAGGTTTGTAAACCCAATAAATCATATCCGGCACGGATAAGCCGATTAAGTCCCGGTTCTTCTAAGCCCATTTCCTGTAAAAATTCCGCCTTATCGGTTTCTTCCAGATCTGCTATTTCACTTTCCATAGCAGCGCATAAAGCAACCACTGGAGCATTTTCTCGAGCCGCCAGTTCCTGTAAACGGTGCAAATGTGCATTATTGTTAAAACCATCTTCAGCTACATTGGCCACATACATGGCTGGTTTAACTGTGAGCAGACACAAAGGCCTGATTAAATTCATTTCGTCCTGATCAAGTGCTGCTGAACGTACCGGTTTGCCTTCCAGTAAATGTTGTTGCAGGTGTTCCAGTATTGATACCAGTCTCTGAGCATCCTTGTCACCGGATTTAGCTCGTTTACTTTCACGGATAATAGCCTTCTCAACACTGGCCAGATCTGCTAAAGCTAACTCAGTGCCAATAACTTCAATATCTGCAATCGGGTCAACTTTGCCGGAGACGTGAACAATATTCTCATCGTCAAAGCAGCGTACTACATTAACGATGGCATCTGTTTCTCGAATATTGGCCAAGAACTGATTGCCCAAACCTTCGCCTTTACTGGCACCGGCTACTAAACCGGCAATATCGACAAATTCAACAATAGCAGGCTGGGTTTTTTTGGGATTGACGATTTTTGCTAATGCATCCATCCGCGCATCTGGTACCTCAACGATACCTACATTTGGTTCAATGGTACAAAACGGATAATTAGCCGCTTCGATACCTGATTGGGTAAGGGCGTTAAACAGAGTAGATTTGCCAACATTAGGCAAACCAACGATGCCACATTTCAAACTCATGATATTCCTTAGAATTTGGCTTAATACAAAATGGTGCAATTTTACCACAAACTGTTGACTTACCCACGACAGATAATGAATAAATCGGTCGGTGATTTTTATTGAATTTCTTCATTTTACAAAATTAATAAATTAAAATATGTTTAAAATCAAATAAATAAATTTTATTTTTAAAATATTATTGCAGAAATAAAAAAATATTGTATAATGCCCTCTTTCTTGAAGACGAGACACGGCGAATTAGCTCAGTCGGTTAGAGCAGAGGAATCATAATCCTTGTGTCCGGGGTTCGAATCCCTGATTCGCCACCATATTCATTAAGCTAACTTATCGATATTGATAAAGTTAGTTTTTTTATTTTTCTTTGCTTTATTCTTATCATTTTGATTATAAAAAATTAAAATATACTCATGCAAACCAATAATAATCTAGCAGTTGATAAGAATTGAATATTCTATTCCGACGGTTGGAAAATTTCTGCACTGAATAATTAATATTGATTGGTTCATTCTATCATTGGCGTTCAGGTGTAACTAAATCTATTATCGCAAGAAATGATGAACATAGTATAGAATTCATTAAATCCTAATGGTATTTTTGCATTTAATAGTACTCGTTCACCTGACACACTGAAAACAGCGCAATCTGTATTCAAATATGCTTATTGGGAGGGAAGGCTTGGATTTATCTATGCCTCTGATTCACCAATTATACTTAATGAAGTTATTGGCAAAAATCGTCTTGATAAATTAGTCTTAGATGGTAAACCATTGTTTAATGAAAAGGCAAAACAAGGGGGGTTTACAAAAAAACTTTAGCTACACAATTATTAAAGCTAGAAGAAGTTGAAAAGCTTTACAATTTGGAGCGAGAAACGGGAATTATTACTGACATAAATATGATAAAAGAATATAAATATGCCCTTCATAAAAATAAATATGACATTAAAATATGAATTTGGTCTTTTACAAAATTAAGCAAGGAGCTTTTTATGCTAAACAAAAAGCAATTACTACTATTAAGTACTCTATTTTTTATTTCTGGAATGAGTGGGTTAACTTATCAAGTGGCTTGGCAACGAGCGCTTTATTCTGCTTTTGGTTCTGATGTTGATTCTGTTGCAATTATCGTATCTGCATTTATGTTAGGACTTGGTTTAGGCGCCCTAGGTGGTGGAAAAATTGTTGATAATTACCCTAATAAAGCACTACAACTTTTTTGTTTTAGTGAATTGGGAATCGGTCTATTTGGGCTAATTAGCTATCAACTTATTTTATTTTTTGGGAATATTTTTATTACTTACAATTTGATTGTTATTGCAATTATTAATTTCATATTGGTTCTTATTCCTACTCTTTTAATGGGCGCGACCCTTCCAATTCTAATCACCTATATTGCGCAGTTTTGGAAAAACGATGGGCAAACTACTGGACACCTTTATGCAATAAATACTTTAGGAGCTACAATTGGTGCAGGTTTAACAGGATTTATTTTATTTAATTATTTTGAACTCGATGTTGTAACGATATTTGCAGCTTTGGGTAATTTCATTGTAGCCACACTTGCATATCTATTTCTTAATAAGACACAAGTAAGCAAGAAAACTGGAGAGTTGGAAAGTTAGAAAGAGGTTTAAAAATTAATCAGCGACAGTTGTCGCTGATTATAAATAGTGGATAGGCTACATTAATTTATACAACTTTTACGGAGAAAATAAACTTAGAAGTAATTGCATTACTAATGAAATTTAAGCCGTTATTGATGTAAAATGACACCCTAAAGCGAAGTGTACTGATCACTGGGCGAAAATCAAAATTTTAAATGTAAGCCGGTATCATTACACTAGGGCGGCGATTATATCGCCGCCAAGGGAGTCAGTCATTATGTTGATAAAATATTGACTGTTATTAATCGCAGCTACCACCATATCGAATCAGGCCAATTGGTTTTACCTGGCAACAAGTACTCATCCGTGTTTCTCATTATGGTCTAGCCCAGTAATCATGACGCTATTATACGATCAAGCGTTATCGAGAACATCGATAATCAAGTAAGACGCGCAGCAAGTGCTAATCATTTACTATATCAGGTTGATGTCGGTACCAAGCAGAAAATTATGGTGGCAGACATAACCTTTATTCGGGTTAATCAACGCTGAAACAATTTAGGTGTATTACTGAGTGTATCAAATTACCAAGTTACCGGTTGTTGTGTCGGCCAACATCAACTGCAGATTGAGTGGTGCCTACATTAGGCCAGATCAAGCCTGCACTATTTTTAGTTAATTTATTTCATGTTAATAGAGGAAATAAGTTTGATAATCTGTTGTTAGATAAGCATTTAAACCCATTTAACACTCAACAATCGCAGAGTAAAAAAGATTGGGATGACAATGCAGTGGCGAAAACAGCATTTAAATGTATGGAAATAGGGTTGCCCAAGAAGAGATGTTCATGGCAGTCTAAGCGTGACAACAAACCTTTGCAGCTTATGCTGATTAGTACAATCACCAACGCTTACGTTCATTGTTAGGCTATTTATCGACCGTGAAATTAAACCAACAACTATCCTTTAATTTTATTGTTTGAATATGTATTGCCATTCTGGAGTTTATGGAAAAAGTTGTCTAGAAAATAACAATTGGAGAAAATTTTTTTTATTTATTGCTGTAGGTCTGGTTATTTAAGAGTAGACATGAAATTGGGGTGCGTGCCCAAAGTTAAAATCTTAGTCATGATAATTTTAAATATTATTTTTAGTGAGTAAATTAAAATATTCTTTTGAAGAATTCAACTTAATTATTTTTATAGCTTGGATCAGTTTTATGGCTTTCTTGGGATATTATGTACATATTTATTAATTGGTGTTATTCCATCTGAAAATATAAATATAATTAATTTATTATAAGATATTTTAGTGCGAGGAGTGCGTGTAAGGATTTTAATATTTAATTTAATTTTAGGCTTGTATTAGGTCTGATTTGAACAATACAAATTTATCTTTGCAAGAAAAACGAAAAACGAAAAACGAAAGCGAAATATTGTAACTTTCATCATATAAATTGATGCTCATTTTTCTTTTAATTTACTTGATCAAATATTTAAATCCGCTGATCCATTTCTTGTGCTGGAGTTTCACATTTCACATCTTTGCTAATCACTTTTGCCGGTACCCCGACCACTGTTGAATATTGTGGCACATCTTCTACCACAACACTGCCAGCACCTATTTTTGCACAGGTATTTACCCGAATATTACCTAATACCGAGGCATTGGCACCAATCATTACGCCATCACTGATTTTAGGGTGACGATCACCAGTCTGTTTGCCTGAACCACCTAATGTAACGCCATGTAGTAAGGAAATATTATTACCCAGTATAGCTGTTTCTCCAATTACTACCCCTGTGCCATGATCAATCATAATCCCATACCCTAAAGAAGCGGCAGGATGAATATCAACTCCGAATACTTCTGAGGCCCGGTTTTGCAGAAAGTAGGCCAAAGTGTGACGCCGTTGCTGCCATAACCAATGATTAATGCGATGGGTTTGTATGGCATGAAAGCCTTTGTAATACAGCAATGGTAGGGAATAGGTTTCGCAGGCCGGATCGCGCTGGTAGTAGGCGACTATATCAGCCAGAGCGGCATTTAAAATGGATGAGTTTTCTTGCAGTGCTTCCAAATATATTTCAAATAGCGCACGCGCATCCATGACAGCACTAGACATTTTCGATGACAAATGAAAAGCCAACATGTGCGCAAAGCTTTTATGTCGCAAAACGGTAAGATGTAGAAAACTGGCTAAAATTGGTTCACTATTGACAGCTGCCCCTGTTTCGTTGCGAATTGTTTGCCAAAGGTTTTCTGCCTGAATTGTATTAAGTAGGTCCATACGACTAATTTCAGATTTACCAATTACATTCTCAGAACTATATCATATTGTTCCTGATTGTATGTTGTCTCAACTGCTAAAGATATTGGTATGCCTATGAATTTACTTAGCATGGATAAGGATAGCGCTTCTTCGTCCAGAAACAAATCTATGACACTTGGTGCGGCCAAAATTCTAAATTCCTGTGCACTAAGCCGCCGTGCCTCGCGGATAATTTCTCGTTGAATTTCATAGCAGACTGTTTGCGCAGTTTTTAAGCGGCCTCGTCCCTGACAGACGGGGCAGGGTTCACATAAAATCTGAGTCAGATTCTCCCGAGTACGTTTACGAGTCAATTCAATTAATCCCAAACTGGTAAAGCCATTTAGGGTAACGCGGGTTCGGTCATATGCTAACGCCTGTGCCAGTTCCGTTAATATCTGTTGCTGATGTGCTTCATTAAGCATATCAATAAAATCTATGATGATAATGCCACCCAAGTTTCGCAGTCTCAGCTCACGGGCAATTATATGGCAGGCCTCAAGATTGGTTTTGAATATGGTATCTTCAAAATTTCTTGCACCTACAAATCCACCTGTATTTACATCAATGGTAGTCATGGCTTCGGTAGATTCGATGATAATGTATCCCCCGAAGTTCAGGTTGACTCGAGGTTGTAATGCTTGATTGATTTTTGATTCGATATCGTATTTTTCAAATAATGGACAATCATGCTGAAATAATTCCAGTCTGTCAGCTGCTCCTTGAGCATAATGGTTGGCAAAATCCAACATTCGTTCATAGTTGATGGTTGAATCAACAAGAATATGATCGATGTTGTCACTGTACATATCACGTAATACTCGCAGGCTTAGCGGTAAATCTTGATACAGTAAGGTTTCAGGGGGGCTGGTATGCGACAGATAGAGGATATTTTGCCAACGCTTAGTCAGGTAATTGACATCTGCCTGTAATTCACAATCAGTGGCATTTTCGGCACTGGTGCGGATAATATAGCCCTGATTGCCATCGTCAGGGAGTAGGCTTTCCAGTCGTTCGCGCAACTGATTTCTTTCATCTTCATCTTCGATACGTTGTGAGATTCCAATATGCTGATCCTGAGGCAGATATACTAAAAAGCGTCCTGCCAGTGAAATTTGCGTTGATAGTCTTGCTCCTTTGGTATTAATCGGATCCTTAATTACCTGAACGAGGATAGATTGTCCTTCAAACAGCATATGTTCTATGCGTTGTGGCTGATCCGGTTTTTGTCTCTGTTCGAGCAAATCGACTATATGTAGAAAGGCTGCACGTTCAAGCCCAATATCGATGAAAGCACTTTGCATTCCAGGAAGGACGCGTCGTACGATACCAAGATAAATATTACCTACCAATCCATGGCCCTGATTACGTTCAACATGTATTTCACATAAGGTGTTTTCCTCTAAGATGGCAACTCTGGTTTCCTGTGGGGTAATATTAACCAACACAGTTTCAGCCGGCCGGTCAATATCCTTTGGCAACGGTATGTCGTTGTTGTTCATATGTTAACTCTCAGTTAATTAAAATCACTTTGTTAAATGCTCGTTTAGCGACAAGGATTGAGCAAAGTAATCTGGTGTCGGTTTTTTTGACTGAGTATCATAGCGCAGTAAAGAGGCCCATGCCATAGATGTTTCATAAAGTTATTGCTAAATTATATTTTTATTTAGCTCATAAAATTAATGATGCCTAAAAGTATTCGTTGTAGAAAAAAGACTAGTTAAAATAAGGTTAGAGATAGATTTAATGGAGAGCATGTTCAGTTTTTTATCACCTATTCCGCTTTGATCTTTTTTAAGTGTGCTGTATCTTTTTTAAGCGATGCATTAGCATCCATTGTTTACTCTCCAATTACTGGACTGATGGCCAATATTGCTAATTGATAATTATATTGGGCAATGAGTAGATGTTTATTTTGATTATATGAATTGATTATTTGATAATTGAACAGAATTTGCTGAATGGGTTGGATTGGTTTATATAGTTGTTAAAGATTGATTTTAAATAAGGAATAATTTCATTTTAGCTTAGCTACGAACGACATTAATAAATTAATGTAAGGGTTTTCAACCTATATTCCTTGGATTGAATAGAAAGTTTCGCTTTAAGTACTTTTAATTTTGCGTAATGAATGAAAAAAGCTGTCCATAGGGACAGCTTTTTTTACCAAGGCTTATTCATTATCCCCTGAATATTTTGCTGAAGTTCGCTACTTAATCGTCGGCCAATTAGCTTGCTCCATTTGGTATCAGGTGTGTAATTAACCATTTCTGGCGCACCAATAATATTGCGTGAAATGGTATAAACGTTGCCAAAATCATCAATTAGACCTACAGCTTTACTTTCTTCTCCAGTGTAGGCACGCCCACTAAAGACATCTGGGTTTTCTGCATCTTTCAATCGTTTACCTCGACCTTGCTTTACGGCAGTGATAAATTGGGTGTGAATACTGTGCAACATCTGTTGCCAGATCTTTTGCTGCTCTGGTGTTTCAGGAACGAATGGATCACCCATATCTTTATTATTACCAGAAATTTTTACTCGACGCTTGATGCCAAGTTTGTCAATCAGGCCGGTAAAGTCAAAGCTACTACCTATGACGCCGATACTGCCTACTAGACTAGATTGATCCGCATAAATTTTGTCAGCTGCACTAGCAATATAATAACACCCAGATGCACACATATCTTCGATTACGACAAAGACAGGAATTTTCGGATTTTTGGCTTTTAAATAACGAATCTCTTGATAAGCGATACTGGATATTACAGGTGAACCTCCAGGACTGTTGGCGCGGATAATAATACCTTTAACGTTTTTGGCTTTATAAGCTTCCTTTAAACCCTCACGTAACAGCTCGGCTTGATTGGTTTCGCTGTCAATTACTCCAGTCAAATTTATTATAGCAGTGTGATTTCCTTTAAGATGATCTTCATTTTTAGAGCTGGTTAATCCACTGATCACTACCAAAATCAGTAAAATCCATAATAAACGCCATACCCAGCGCCAGATACGGTTACGTCGTTGTTCTCGGTACACTTCCAGTAACAGCTTTTCCAGCATGTTTTGTTCCCAATTATGATTATTTTCTGGGTGATGTTCTGTAAAATTGACTTTCTCAGTTTTCATCTATGTGTGCTTTCGGATCTAATTTGCAAGTTGTTTGTAAATCAATAAAATAAGATGTTGGGTAGTCATAAAAAGCGCTTATTGTAGAGTACAGCTAATGACCTAAAATCGGGACAGGAAATTATATATGGGTTTGATGATATTGACAAAATATTTGTAAAATATGTTATATTTTATCTAATTTTAGTTAGGGTGCCCGTTGCGGGAATTTTCTTTAAAATAGGTATATTATATTTTACTGGATTATTGCTGGTAGGCTATTTTTAGATTAAAAGGTTATTTATTTTACAAAATAGAGCACTAAAATCAATATTTTTTATAATTAATTAAATCGACAATTGGCTTTTATAAGTTGTTTTTGCGTGATTTGTGCCAATTTTTTTGAAAAACCATTAAATTTGAACGATAGATAATGTTAATTTGATTGTTATAATATGAACTGATATTCATGAATATAGCATATATTTTGTTTAATACAAAAAAAGTTTTGATTGAAATCATGACGGTCATGATTAGTATTTTGAATAAAGAATTAAGTTTATCTTTCGAGTTTTCATAAATTGATTACATTTATTTGCGGGGTTGTAAAATAATATGTCCAAATTTTTTTTTAATGATCGTAAACAATTAATCAATGATGCCATCGAAGGCCTAATCATTTCTGCCCCGCAGGGTAATTTAATTAAACTTGATATTGATCCGGCTATACGTGTCGTTGTTCGACGGGATTGGGATAAAAATCGTGTTGCGGTTATTTCTGGTGGAGGTTCTGGGCACGAGCCAGCACATGCTGGTTTTGTGGGCAAAGGAATGCTGACAGCAGCTGTATGTGGAGACTTGTTTGCTTCACCCAGTGTTGATGCAATTTTAAATGCTATTGTAGCCGTAACCGGTAAGCATGGTTGTCTGTTGATTGTAAAGAATTACACTGGTGATCGTCTGAATTTCGGTTTGGCAGCAGAAAAGGCCAAAGCAATGGGGCTAAATGTGGAAATGGTGATTGTGGCTGATGATATTGCCTTGCCAAACATTAAGCAGCCGCGTGGTATTGCCGGAACTGTACTGGTGCATAAAATTGCAGGTTTTGCTGCTGAAGCTGGAAAATCATTATCTGAAGTGTATGATTTGGCTCAGCAAACATGTAACAATCTATGCAGTCTTGGTGTGGCCATGCAAAGCTGTAATTTGCCAGGTCATGAGGAGAGAAAAACAATAAAACCTGATAGTTGTGAGTTAGGGCTTGGTATTCATGGTGAACCTGGTGGTTCCATAATAGCGACTCAAAACAGTAAAATAATTATAAATACGGTCGTTAAACAGTTACAAGAACAAGCAGGTGCTGGTCGATTTGCTATATTAATTAATAATTTGGGTGGTGTTTCAGCTCTAGAAATGGCCGCACTGACCAAAGAGTTGGCTTATTCAGATTTGCATAATCAGATTGATTACCTTATTGGTCCTGCTCCTTTAGTTACATCATTAGATATGAAGGGATTTTCTCTATCATTATTAAAATTGAACAGTTATTTTGAGCAGGCTATTAATGCACCAGTTGAAACGCTAGGCTGGCAAAAACCTGTAGTTTTTGCTCCATTGCCAACCATTCCCTATCCGACCGTAGCTCAAAAATTGACTTATACACATTCTGACAATGCTCAGGTTGCGGCATATTTGACCAAGATAACTTCTACGCTTATTAATTTGGAAAGTAAGCTTAACGCATTGGATGCTAAAGTAGGAGATGGCGATACAGGAACTACATTTGCACATGGTGCGCAAGATATAGCTTTAAAACTTGAAAAACATCAGCTGCCGTTAAATGATTTGTCACAGTTGTTATTACTGATTGGAGAGCGATTGGCAACGGTAATGGGCGGATCAAGTGGCGTATTGATGTCTATATTCTTTACCGCTGCAGGACAACAGTTGCACAAGGGTAATAAATTAGTGGATGCGTTATGGGCCGGATTAGAGCATATGAAACTTTATGGTGGTGCGGATGTGGGTGACCGGACATTGATTGATGCGTTACAGCCGGCATTGCAAGTCTGGAAGAGTGAAGGATTTGCAGAAGCAGCCAAAGCAGCATTACAAGGAGCTAAACGAACTGCAACAATGCATAAAGCAGGAGCTGGGCGTTCATCCTATATTAGTCAAGATAATTTGGTTGGTATCATCGATCCGGGTGCACTTGCAATAGCAGAGGTGTTTATGGCATTGGTTGATTTGTCCTAAATCATTATACACTGTTAGATAAGATTTCTGATAAAGAGGTAATGATTGACAGGGTGCGTATATGTTTAACTTTATTTGATAGCGCTAAAGATGTATGCTGTATAACTTTTTTTAGAAATTATAAATTTTTTATTAAGGTAAATTTGCATTTAAAGCAGATAAACACAACTAAAGGAAATAAATGAAAGCTGTGATTCCTGTAGCAGGATTTGGTACCCGTATGTTGCCTGCAACGAAAGCTATTCCCAAAGAGATGTTAACAGTGGCTGATAAGCCTTTGATACAGTATATAGTAGAGGAGTGTATAGCAGCGGGTATCAAGGATATTATTCTAGTTAATCATAGTTTTAAAACTGCTATCGTCAATCATTTTAATACTGCGTTTGAGTTGGAAAGCTTATTAAAGAATACAGGCAAACTTGATTTGCTGGCGGAAGTTCGTAGAGTTTGTCCGCCGGGGGTGAATCTTATTCAGGTTTATCAGGATCAAGCCAATGGCCTTGGTCAGGCAATTTTGTGCACCCGACCGGTAATTGGAAATGAACCATTTGCTGTACTTTTGCCGGATGTATTAATTAATGAATATGCTTGTCATCTGGCTACTGACAATCTGGCCAAAATGCTGCAATGTTTTCAACAGACGCATCGTAGCCAGATTATGGTTGAGCGGGTGCCATGCAATGAAGTGAGTAAATACGGGATAGCAGATTGTGGTGCTCAGAAAGCTGAGGCTGGATACAACATGCCAATGTATAACATCGTAGAAAAGCCTTCAATTCATGAAGCGCCATCTGATCTTGCTGTGGTTGGCCGTTATGTACTTTCTGCAAATATATGGCCACTTTTAGCTAAAACGGCTCCTGGTATCGGTGGAGAAATACAGTTAACCGATGCTATTGCTGCATTAATCAAGCATGAAGCTGTTGATGCATTTGTAATCAACGGCTACTCACATGATTGTGGTAATAAGCTAGGCTATATGAAAACCTTTATTGAGTATAGTTTACGGCATGAAGATTATGGTGCTGAGCTGAAACGATGGTTACAGCAAGCAATGAAGTAGATTCTACAATTTTCTATGTCGATACGTGCTGAAATTATTCTGGTTTAAGGGGTAATTTTTGCAGAAATTGCTGCAGCTCTGGCGGTAGTGGCGCGCTCAATTGCAAGACTTCCCCACTAATTGGATGATTTATAGTTAATTCTGCCGCATGCAAGAACATGCGTTTCAATCCAACTTTTTGTAAGCGTTTATTTGCCTGATAATCTCCATATCGTTCATCACCGGCAATCGGGCATTGCTGAAATTGCATGTGTACTCGAATTTGATGAGTGCGTCCGGTTTTTAGGATAACTTCCATTAAGGTCAGGGCAGAGATACCAATCTGGTGTAAAAGTGCTCCTGCATATTGTTTCCGTATTTTGAACAATGTGTGTGCTGTTTGACCTTGTTGATTGCTGGTGGCCACACGCACCATTTTTTCTCCCTGAGCGCCAGTGTATTTGATTAATGGTAATCGGACCTGATGAATTTTTTCTGGCCAGTTACCAATAGCTAATGCCAGATAAACCTTATGCGGATGATTAGCACGAATCGACTCATGCAGTTTGATCAAAGCACTACGCTTTTTTGCAATCATTAGTAACCCACTAGTATCTTTATCTAAACGATGTACAAGCTCTAGATAACGGATTTGGGGACGAGATCGCCGCAGTTGTTCTATAACACCAAAACTAATACCACTTCCGCCATGCACGGCCACTCCGGCCGGCTTATTAATTACTAAAAGCGCATCATCTTCATACACAATTTCGAATTTCAGTGCAGGAATATGAGCATTGGCAGTACTGATATTCTTGGTGGCAATGCGAATGGGTGGTAAGCGTATCAGGTCATTAGCGGCAATACGATCAGTGCCTTTGCAGCGTTTTTGATTCAGACGAACTTCTCCACTGCGGATAATCCGGTGAATATGACTTTTTGGCACACCTTTCAGTTCACGTATTAGAAAATTATCTAAACGTTGGCCGGCATTTTCTGCGCATACACATAAAAATTGCACTGAGTCTTTGCTTAAAACTGTCATCTTGCTTATAATCCGTAAGCTTTTATAAATTAATAGAAGTCATCAGTTATTATAGCCGAAGTCATTGCGGCAATTGGTACTGAATAGAAAAAAGGTTCATTTTGCCTGTTGTCGAGAATGCAGCTTGAATGTCGCGACAATAAAAAATGAAATGTAAACGTATTTAAAAGTATTTATTGGAAAAACGCACTGTTGCAGGCGTATTTCCCCAAGTTGTTGACCAGCCGTCAGCAATAAGGGTTAGTGATTAAGTTTGACTCCATCGGGTGGCAAGCCACGGTTTCAGACGTGAAAAGGTATGACAAAACTCGATCGCGCAGCCGCTAACGTGCCCAAGCATCCGACTAAATAACAGAAGAATGGCTATCCCCTTTAAGCGCTGCAGCGTAAATGTTGCTAAATGCGCGCCGGTCGTGCCGGTTATGATGAATTAAGGCACGTCGTATGTTCTTTATACCTTCTTTATGAGAAAGCCCTCTTGATTTGCCGTGATCAATTTATTAAAGGCAAGGCTGCGGGTGTCAAATACTAATTACAACGCCTCGTCGGTGCAGATAACGAGGTTTTCATGAAACGAATGTTATTCAATGCCACACAGGCAGAAGAACTGCGCGTGGCCATTGTGGATGGGCAGAATTTAATTGATCTGGACATTGAAACTTTGGGTAAGGAGCAGCGTAAAGGCAATATTTATAAAGGGATCATTACCAGAATAGAACCTTCACTGGAAGCTTGTTTTGTTGATTATGGTACTGATCGCCATGGATTCTTACCTTTTAAAGAAATATCGCGCAGCTATTTTCAAAACTATGAAGGTGGCAGGGTACGCATTCAGGATGTATTAACTGAAGGTGTGGAAGTCATTGTTCAGGTTGAAAAAGATGAACGTGGTAATAAAGGCGCCGCATTAACCACTTTGATTAGTCTGGCTGGACGTTATTTGGTATTAATGCCAAATAACCCGCGCGGTGGAGGTGTTTCACGCCGTATCGAAGGTGAAGACCGACTGGAACTTAAGCAGGCCATGAGTGAGCTGAATGTTCCGCGCGGAATGAGTTTGATTGCACGTACTGCAGGTATAGGTCGTAGCTGTGAAGAGTTGCAGTGGGATCTGAATTATCTAGTGCAATTGTGGCAAGCCATTGAGCAGGCAGCGGCGCACCATAGTGAACCTTATCTGCTGTTCATGGAAAGTTCTTTATTGATTCGGGCTATACGCGATTATTTCCAACCTGATATTGGTGAAATATTAATAGACTCACAAGTAGTATACGATCAGATCAGTGAGTTTATGGCTTATGTCATGCCGGCTTATACCGGTCGTTTGAAGCATTATATAGATCATACGCCGTTATTTTCGCGTTTTCAGATCGAACAACAAATTGAATCAGCATTTTCCCGCGAAGTTTCCCTACCTTCTGGTGGGGCCATTGTCATTGATCATACAGAGGCCTTAGTTTCTATTGACGTCAATTCTGCCCGTGCTACACGCGGTGCCGATATTGAGGACACTGCTTTTAAAACTAATATGGAGGCAGCAGAGGAAGTAGCCAGACAGATGCGGGTACGCGATCTTGGTGGCTTGGTCGTGATTGATTTCATCGACATGGAAAACAGCAAAAACCAGCGTGATGTTGAAAACACCTTACGTGAGGCACTAAAGAGGGATCGTGCACGTGTGCAAATGGCTAAATTATCCCGTTTCGGTTTGATGGAGCTATCACGTCAGCGTCTTAAGCCGTCTCTAGGTGAAAGTAGTCATACCACTTGCCCACGCTGTGCCGGAACCGGTTTTATCCGCAGTATTGAGTCTACTGCACTGCATGTATTACGTATTATTCAAGAAGAAGCTATGAAGGATAATACCGCAGAAGTACGTGTTCAGGTGCCAGTAGATGTGGCTACATTTCTGTTGAATGAAAAACGCGCGGAATTATTTGGGCTAGAAGAACGGCTGGATTTGTGCATCTTACTGATTCCGAATATACATCTGGAAAATCCATATTATAATGTTACTCGCATACGTACTGATAACATTGAAGAAAATACCACCCCCAGTTATCATCAGGTTAAATCACCTGAGAATGTCGGTGAATTACCATTTTCCATTGGTCAAAATAAACCCGTAAAACCCGAAGCCGCTGTTAAAGGTATTCAACACAGCCAACCTGCCCCTGTAGTAGCCACAGCAAATTCAGACACAAGTAAAAAATCAGGCGGATTTTGGAAAAAATTATCTGTATGGTGGCAAAGTTTGCGTGGTACTAATACCACTATTGATACAGTTTTAGAAAGCAATACCAAAGCCGACAAAAAAGCAAAAGCTTCAACTGAACAGAGAAAAAGTCGCAAATCATCGTCAAGTGAACGGCGCCAGGCAAAAACCAACCGATCGGCTAAAAATACTGTATCTGGTAAGAAAAATGATTTATGGGAGACAAAAGATAAAACTTCTTTCAATAATGCAGTCGATAATCGACAAGCTGAGCGTCGCCTCCATCGGGAAGAGAAAGATAACAGTGATAAGTATGATTTAAATTCTCAATGTGATATAGCTAAGGAGGATCAGGAAGCAAATATTCACAAAGATGACTGTAGTAGTAAGCGCCGTCGCCGTCAGCGCATGGCACGTAAACCTGACAGTGATTCTGGAAGTATTGCAACAGCCGAGAAGAAAGAAGACATTCAAGACGCTGAACCATTGTTCATTAAACTTGCTATTGATGAAAATGGCAATAAACGCAGCAAATCACGCAATCAAAAGGAACACCGCCGTCAAACTGGTAAAAAGAATCGTCGTTTTATCCCATCTGCTGACAAAATTATCCGTTATCTGGATATACCAACTATCGTGACACAGGTTCAACAAACGGCAGAACATGTGTTGCAACCAGAGAAAATGGTTGAGCGGAGTATTGATCAGCATAATATTACTATTTCTGCTAATAATACCGCTGAGAATATGGTGCAACGGGCAGTACAAGAGGTACAGAATATTGCATTAATGGTATTGGAAAAGGAATATTGTGAGCAGAAATCCGACTCATCTGGGAATCATTCAAACGAATCTGTTCAATTTGAAGGTTGCACTGATCAATTCACTGGAGCAGAAAAATTTATAGAGCCGATAAAAGAGTCTGTTATTGATTTATTAACCATAACAGATTTAGGTGAACTAGAATTAATTGAAACTAAATCCGTTCAGTCAGAGAGCTCTTTAGCTGAAGACGGAAGTATTTTAGATGCGCAACCCAGATTGCGCCGCAAAGATCTACCAACCTTATCATCAAGTGGATTGGTTAGCAGTACAACAGCACTTGAACAGGTTGAAACCAAATTTTAAGTGGTTGGTAAATAAATAATTTATAATAAATGGCCTGAATACATTCTTACTGCTTTCGGTATAGTTAATGTGTTCAGGCTATTTATATATACTGTTAGGTTTGATGGTCAGATAAGTGAAATCAACTAAGTGGCAATAGATTTAAATGTAAGATGAAATGCATATTTTATCTATATCGTAGAAAGAGTTAAGTTAAAAATCATTTCTGCCAAACATAAATTGATTCAATCCAATATGATTGGTAAAAAAATGATTAAAATCTTAGGTTGTTCTTGCCTTAATGCTAGTTAGCTATCACAAATTGGTTTTATTGTTAGATTTAGAATGGTGTCGGATGTAGGTATGGTCATTTTAATTCTTTTAAAATAAGAAGTATAAATTACTTAATATTCCGCATCAGGCTATTTGTTTTCGATCATGCTAATGTGAGTTTGTAATTGTGATAGTGCTGCAATAATCATCATTGTCTTATTGCTAAAGCTATTTAATTTATAGGTAAGTCAAAAATACCTTATAAAGTACAGGGCTAGTTATTTAAAATTGGAAAGCATTTATCGTTACACTGTTGAAAATCTACAACACTATTATTTTCGACTTGAATGACAGAAAAATGATTTAATTTTATATAAATTTATGAAATAAAAGATTTTTATTTAAATAAATTTGGTTTTAATAATGTTCTGACATGTTTAAAGTGTTGTGTGTTTGCAAATGAAATTGTTTTTTTGCAACTAAAGCATTATATTGACAGCTATGAAATCGCTAATGCGGCGATTAATGCAAAACTTTAAAAGCTCTTCATTAGGTTTTTGAAGTTTGTTTTTTCGACATAGAAAAGGAATACAGCAATGAAAAAAACCCTGATTGCTTTGGCTTTGACCACTTTGCCGGTTGCCGCTATGGCTGAGGTTGTTCTGTACGGCCAGATGAAAGCAGGCTATGAAGTAAACTCTACTAAATTATCTGGAGAAGACCGAGATCCTTACCTGAATGGAATCGCTGATTACGGTTCTCGTATCGGTGTCAAAGGTTCTGAAGAGCTGGGTAATGGTCTGAAAGCTATCTGGCAAGTGGAATCTCGTATCCATTTAGGTAATAGTAACGGTAATAGCGATGGCTTAGCCAATCGTGACTCTTTCATTGGTTTGCAACACGATAAATTTGGTACTGTTCGTGCTGGTCGTATCAGCAATGCAATAAATGCCAACATGGATGATGTAGATGCATGGGAATATAACAGCGATGCACTGGGTCTAGGTAAATTTACTCGTACTGATGCTCGTTATGTAGGTATTGCCTATAACTCTCCAAATTGGGCTGGTTTTGATTTCTCTTTACTGTATTCTCCACGTGATAACGTAAACGGTGGTGACCGTGATGGAGAATACGATGTGGGCATGGGCTCAGGCGATAAATACAGCATTGGTCTTAACTATAAAAACAGTGGCTTCTATGTTAAATATGGCATGGATTACCTGAAAAACTCAGGTATTAAGTCGCGCCGTGACGGTAATGGCGTTGTAAATGGATATGACCTGAAAGATGGTCAGGTTCATCGTTTAGAAGGTGGATATGATGCTAACAACTGGTTTGTTGGCTTAGGTTATCAGTTTACTAAAAATACATCTTCTCACTTCTCAGATTTGAATGATGATGAATTCAGTGTGAAAGTTGGTGAGCACAATGTTATCCTTGATAACTCTGGTCAGGAAGCTGCTTTAACCGTTGGTTATCACTTTGGTAATATTTTTCCGAAAGTTTCTTATGCCCATGGCTTTAATGTTAAAGTTGATGGTACTAAACAGAGAAACACCAAATATGATCAGGTTGTGTTAGGTGCTGACTATGACTTCTCTAAACGTACTACTGCTAACGTACAGGCAGGTTGGTTGCGTGAAGGTTTAGGTGAAGGCAATGGTAAAGAAAAAACCACTGCATTCGGTGTTGGCTTGAAACACGTATTCTAATCTTAGTAAGTTATCTAAGTAGAGAATTTAAAACCCGCTTTGGCGGGTTTTATTTTTGGTTAGTTGTCTAGGACTATACTATATAGATATTTAAGGGATTATTAATGTTTTAAGCCATAATTTGCTTGCTTAAATAAGTAGGAATTGGAAATAAGCGCGTAATTTCAGCTAAACAGCCCATTAAATATTGCGGATAATCTATTTAAATGTTGCAACAATGCATTGGTTTCATTCAAGTATTTCATTTGTTTTCTATCAATAGTATCAGTAAAATGCCAATATTTAATAATTAATGTAGCTGTACAAATAGCAAATGGGTATTGCAACAACAGGCATATTGGTCACTTCAATCTGATAAATAAGTATTTGTAGGAAAATGCCGGGTTGTTAACACTTTATGATTAAAATAATCCTCTAAAATTTCATAAGACGTTTTACTCGAAATTGCTTATGTGATTTAACTGTATTATAGAAGTTAATACATTGCTTAAGCTTTTGTGTTTTACCTTTTGAATTGCTAAATAATTGCTGATTATGCCACTTCTTCATTAAAGTGTGTATCTCGCTTTCTGCTTTTCAATTTGTTCACGCGTAGGCGGATTTCATGAGTTTTTGATTGATATGATGGCTATCACGCGTTTTAATTAATAGCTGCACCTATGTGCCTTGATTCACGTCCATTATCTGAATAAATCCATTTAATGGGATAAGGACATTGAGCTAACACATCATTTTGTCGAAACTATGCCAAGCTAAATTGGTATTTATCCAGATAAATGCCTGTATAAAGCGTGCGTGAAAATCATCAATGCCGATAAATAAATATTCTTTAGTTTGCTTTTCATTTCGTTTTTAATTAAAGATAACGTTTGGTGCTGACATATGGTATGTTTGCAGGATGGATCGGTTATAAGTGTTAGCTTGCCTCTAAATTTATCTTCAATAGACTTTTGAACTTTAACCAAACATTTAATGCCATAATCAATGATTTATCACGTTCATTCTTACTGGTTAAAGGTATAAAAAGTTTCAATCGGGCTTTTAGCCCGTTATAAATGGTTGGACGATTGGCTATAAAGCGTTTAGCCAAAGCAGTGATAGTTATTTTTCTTAAGGATATAGGCGCCATATCTCTTGTCTGTGATAAGGTGCTAATTTTGTTTTTTTATGGATATTTATCACAGTGGTTACTCAAGTTACTGTAAGCAGCGCGAGTAAATCCTATAATTTATGTATATTGAGCATCATAATCTCTTAGATTATTATAAACAGCGCGAAAAATTCTTGCAAATTATTGATTGAAATTATTGAAAAAAATGAGAACGAAGCTCAAATATAAAACAATAATATTTGATTTTTCTTCTTTTAACTATGTTAGTTGTAGGTGAAGTAACCCACTTTATCATGTTACCTTAAAATCAATTTTACCAATGTAGTGTAAGCAATCTATGTTGCTCGGAGTATACTGTAAATTAAAAATATTAGTGTTATTGTTTAGTTGAAATTCATTGCTGTGATCATTCACTACAACTAGACTTCAGTTCAGCTGTAAATATTGATATGGGGATTTCTTAGGGTAATAAAATAAGCATTTCGTTTGTAAATGCATATATATATTGCTGGAATTATTTTTTTTGCTGCTGATGGCACTTTATATATAGTGCTATAATTAAAGCAACCAGTACCAAGATAACAACAATGACAAGCATTATTCTGGCATACTGTTGATATTTTGCTAGCATCCAGTGTGCTGATTCACCAAATAAAACTCCAATTGATAGTATCACTGATGCCCAGAGTAGGGCGCCAAGGATATTGAATAGAGCAAAACGGGTAAATGATATTTTGCTCATGCCAATTGCAATGGGGCCAGCAATGCGTAATCCATACATAAAGCGTACTACGATGATGATGATTGAGCTATGCTTGTCTAATAGCTTGTTGGTTTTCTCAATCATTGGCGTCAACTTGGGAAAATATCTCACTAGGCGGCTACCATAATGGCGGCCAAGTAGGAAACAGAGCTGATCACCTAACATTCCCCCACATGATGCACATAGTATCGCTGGCAAAAAGTGTAGATAGCCTTTATGTACAAAGAATCCAGCTAGGGTAAGAATGGTTTCACCTTCAAAGATGCTGCCAAAAAAAACGGCTAGATAGCCATACTGAGTTAGTAAGTATTCAAAATTCATGTTTTCTCACTATTTCAAGTTTAGGCTATAGCATAATATGCGCTAAGGTAATCTGGCTACTTCATTTACTTACTTAATGAAATTAAAAGCCTATACCCCATATTGCTGACGATAAGCCGCGACAGGTAACCGGTATTCAGTCAGTTTCTGATCACTTTCCAGTAATTGCAGTAAGTCTTTTAATGTAGCAATTGGGATAACGGGAATCTGATATTGTTGTTCCACTTCTTGTACAGCTGAAATATTGTTCTTTCCTTTTTCCATACGATCAAGCGCAATGGCAACACCAGCAGCAGTGGCATCATGCTGCTGGATAATGTGCATAGATTCGCGTACTGAAGTTCCTGCGGAAATAACGTCATCAATGATCAGTATTCGACCCTGCAATGGCGCACCTACTAAAACACCGCCTTCGCCATGATCTTTTACTTCTTTGCGATTATAGGCATAAGGCACATTACGACCCTGTTCAGCCAGCATCATGGCTGTTGTCGCAGCCAGAATAATGCCTTTATAGGCGGGACCAAACAACATATCGAATTCGACGCCGCTGGATAGGATAGAGTGGGCATAGAATCGGGACAGTTGCAACATGCTGTAACCATCATTGAAGAGGCCTGCATTAAAAAAATAAGGTGACTGGCGTCCAGCTTTGGTGGTGAATTGTCCAAATTTTAGGACGTTCTGTTGTAGGGCAAAGTGCAGAAAGTCCTGACGTAAATCAGACATGGTGATCCTTAATGATAAAATAGATGACTTAATAAGCTTTGATATAAATTTTATCATTAATTGAAAGGGGACGCTGAATGCGAATCATGTCAGTCAATGTTAACGGAATACGGTCTGCTACCAGTAAAGGTTTTATTAATTATCTGGCTCAGGCGCAGGCAGATATCGTGTGCATACAGGAATTAAAAGCACAGGAAGGTGATATGACGCCGGAAATGAAAAAACCTCTTGGTATGTATGGTGTTTGGCATACGGCAGAAAAACGTGGCTATAGCGGAGTAGCAATTTACAGTAAGGTTGAACCTGATGCTACGCAAATCGGTTTAGGCTGGGAAGATTTTGATCATGAAGGACGTTATGTGCGTGCCGATTTTGGTCATTTGACCGTTATTTCGGTTTATCTGCCATCTGGCAGTAGTTCAGAAGAAAGACAACAGGCCAAATTTTGTTTTATGGCAAAATTTCTGCCGTTGCTACAGGAATTGCGGACGCTACAACGTGATGTGCTTATTTGTGGTGACTGGAATATTGCCCATCAGAATATTGATTTGAGAAACTGGAAAGGTAATTTAAAAAACTCTGGGTTCTTACCAGAAGAGCGTCTTTGGTTCACACAGGTTATTGATGAACTTGGCTGGGTTGATATCTGGCGTAAGCTTTATCCAGAAATCCCTGGCTATACTTGGTGGAGTAATCGCGGACGGGCATATGCGAAGGATGTAGGCTGGCGCATTGATTATCAGTTGGCCACGCCTGAACTGGCTGCTTGTGCCCAAAAAGCAATGATTTATAAGGATGAAAAATTTTCCGATCATGCCCCATTGGTTGTTGATTATACCTATAAATAATTTCTTTTAAATTGGCTTTCTTAGATATTAGGGCTGTACAATGTGGCGTAAGGTTTAGGCAAACTGTTGCGAATGTTGTTTGCTACAAATGGTGCTAATGTCACCATTGATTGCCATGATTGATTGCGGCCAGTCATGAGTACAGCCCTACAGTAAGGATGCAGCAGCATAGATGCCACAATAAATTGGAGCAGAAAATCTTCAGTTTGGCACCGGATTTTATGTAGTAGTCTTTATTGAAACTGACATTTAGTGTATTTTAAACCAATAATGGAGTGTCAGTAATGAATCAATCTGCAAAAATAATTCAACCAAAATTAGGTCTTTTAGAACTCGCTAAACAATTAGGTAACGTTCAACAAGCCTGTAAAGTCTTAGGATAGAGTCGCGACCGCTCTTATCGCTTCAAAAAACT
>JAGGIK010000060.1 GCA_024103515.1 Snodgrassella sp.
ATATTATTGATTTGATGTTTAAATCCTTTGTGGGTTAATCAAGAGAATTTGCTACTTTTATGTTGTACTATTTTAGGAGATTAGTTACAGTTAACTTTGTCACCCAAATTTATAACAAACTGGCTCATTGTATTTTTCCATGTTAGCTTCGGCAGTATCCACTTGTTGATGCATGTTCTATCGCTGGATAAATTACTTTTTAATGGTAGCGTGCAAGTGAAACAATCAGCAAATTGAGCTATATTGTCACCCTGAACCGTCATGCCCGGTGAGGCCGCTATCTGCATCCCTAACGTTAACATACATTTTGCCGAGTTATTACTGATTTACTAATCAGCAATTGGCTGCTGGTGGTTTTTCCACCACGAAGCCAGTATGGCCATCAACAAAGCAGAGAAAACCACAGTTAATGATGCCCATGAAGGAATATGCCACCATTTAACCACCAGCATTTTTACGCCGATAAAACTTAATACCACTGCCAGCCCATATTTAAGATAAGCAAATTTTTCCACCACATTGGCCAATAAAAAGTACATCGCTCGCAATCCCAATACTGCGAAAATATTTGAAGTAAACACAATAAACGGATCAGTAGTTACAGCAAAAACAGCTGGAATACTATCAACAGCAAAGACCACATCGCTTAATTCAATCACAATTAAAGTTAACAATAAAGGTGTGGCCACACGTTTACCATTTTCAACAGTGAAAAATTTTTCCTGATCAAGATGATCACTGACTGGGAAATGGCGATACAACCATTTGATCAAAGAATTTTCCTGCAGCTCCTTATGCCCTACTTTTTCCGGGAGCATCAGCTTGATACCACTATAAAGCAAGAATATTCCAAACAGATACAATATCCAGTTAAATCTACTGATTAGTACCGCACCTAATCCCACCATTATTGCCCGCAGAACAATCGCCCCTAACACGCCGAAAAGCAGCACGCGGTGCTGATACGCCGCCGGTATTTTGAAATAACTGAAGATCAGTACAAATACGAATATATTATCTACTGATAATGATTTTTCGAGCACATAGCCAGTAAGAAAATCCATAACCGAATCGGCAGCAATTTCATGTCCAACTGCCACATTATGCAACAGTTCAAAGTAGAGCCAGACTGCAAAACCAAGAGAAATTGAAATCCAAACTACGGTCCATAATAAGGCTTCTTTACTACTCACCCGATGGGCACCCTCCTTTTTCAGCGCAAGCATATCTACGGCAATCATAACCATCACAATTGCACCAAATACGCCATAAAATAACGGTGAGCCGACCGAATTCAATTGTGGCTGCATATTCATTTCCTGCTAAAAATTTTCATCATACACAAAAATCTCTGATTTAATTAAAATTCAAGTTTTAATGATTAAGATATAACTGCAAATAAATAGACATTAGCATACTCACAGAAAAAACTAAATTTTAGTTGATAGATATTCTAATACTGATGAAGGCAAAACAACATTGAGCGGACTCGAACGGGACGATTTAAAAGTTGTATTCTTAACAAAAATATTATTATTATATAAACTTTCTGGATAAAACTTTACCTATCACTGAGAACTAGAACATGACTAAGGGAGAATAGCAATGACTTTAATTTCTTTTTACCTACGCTGGCAGCAGTTAATCCGTACAAATTTGCCTTGTCAGTTTGTAGATGTGTGGTTGCGTAGTTATGGTCAGGTAATGTTGCAGAATAATGCCTTATCCGGATTGATTTTTTTAATAGGGGTGCTCATAGGCAGTTATACAGTCGGTAAACCTGAAATTGGGTACGCCAGCTTAATAGCGGTTATCTGTGCCAATACGATGGCCTATTTGTATCAGCTTAATTTTAAGGCATGGCAACAGGGAATTTATGGTTTCAATGCCTGCTTAATCGGCATAGCTCTGCCTACATTTTGTGAACATTCTCTGTACCTATGGAGCGGTATTATACTGGCTTCATGCCTGTCGGTTTTTCTCACTCAAGCATTGAGCACCATCTTGCAAAAGTGGTATCTTCCCTGCCTTACTTTGCCATTTATACTGTTGACCTGGCTGGTTTTACTGGCCATCCCCTCATTTTCGGTTTTTAAATTAAACGCCTCAACCTTGCCTACATCACAAACCAGTACTTTTAATCTACTGGATATGGTGCCAGACAGTATTTTGGGGGTAGCTGAAGTATTTTTGTGTAACAGTACATTAGCTGGGATCATTTTTTTACTTGGTCTAGCGGTAAATTCGCTTAAAGTAACCATTTATACTGTGATAAGTTCTCTATTAGCTATTGGAATCGCACTACTGTATGGCGGTCAGATAGAAACCATCTCTATGGGTTTGTATTCTTTCAATGCAGTCCTCACAACAATAACTTTGGTAACTTTCTGCGATAAACAGGATGTAAAAACCATTATTTATATAATATTGGGAATTATTCTAACGGTCTTTACTCAGGCAGCCTTAACTACAGTGCTAAAACCATTTGCTATTCCTGTGTTAACCATGCCATTTGTACTAGTGAGTTGGTTATGGCTGCTCACCAATCAAGTACTAAATCAGATCGACCAATAAAGCTGAGCCAGCACGCCTGTTCCGTTAGAAAATATTGATAAACAAATATTCATATTTCAATTTTCAGTTAGATTGACAATCTACCAAATGGTAAAGGTGTTCCCTCTAATCTATTTAATTACCTCACCATGCCTTTTACTCTCGCCACTCGTCTTAAACCAGACACCACAATGTTGATCTTTATCCCAAATTACACCACAATTTTAACCAAATCATTTTGTATTAAATGCATACCTGTTAGTTCATTATCATAGGATTTATTATAAAAATTGATTTTCTTGCTGAATATAAGACTTGATATTGGGTATTATAGTAGATTTATTTAAGTCGTTCTAACAAAACCCTTTTATCATAAATGGATAGGCTACACTAATTCATACAATTTTTTAGGGAGGTAAGGTAAATTTAACGCTAAATAGGAAAAATGATCAATCAAGAAAAATGCGTACGATACTCTTTTTGTGCTGATTTCCAAGCACAAATGGTTAAACTGTATCAGCAGGGAAAATCGCGCAGTGAGTTGGTCAGGCAATACGATTTGACACCTTCCGCCTTAGACCGCTGCATAAGCCAATCAAATAAAAGTGGTTCGGTTAAGACCAAAGATACCCACACGCCAGAACAAAATGAACTGATTGCTTGACCAAAAGAGCTCAAACAGCTACAGCTGGAACACCATATCCTAAAGCTGATTACACTGATCATGGCACAAACTCAAAATCCTGAAAGCAAACCAACACTATTATGCGCTAACGGCATGATGTCGCGGCTTAAGAATAGCCAACAATACGCCTATTATCAGTGCCAAGCCACCAAACCGAAATTGGTCACCTATTACGCCGATACAATAGTGATTATTGTTAAACACCGCCATCAATCCTATGGCAGCAGAGACATTGGTTTGGCCTGACAATCAGCAGGTATCCGCGTTTCTGGTCGTGACATGGCTAGCAATAGCGCAGTCACAGCCAATCTTTTACAACGTCAGTTGGATGTCGATAGTAAACAGCAGCTTATCGTGGCAGGCTTAAGCTATATTCGTGCTAACCATTACTGCAATTATTTATGTGTACTACTTCACTTATCTCAGCGACAGATTGCCCCGGCGATGGTGTTGGGCAATATAAATAGCAGATTAAGTGATCTGTGTATTAAGTCATTTAAGCCACTGTAATCATCATTAAATCTATTTCATTTAGAAAAAGAAAGGGCGTTTGCTAAACAATTGCTTGGGAAGCAACTGTATTAATACATTTAATCTACAGCGCTCACTCAGTAAAAATGGATGTCCATATGACTGGGCAGTGAAAGAGAATAACATTTAATAGCATAAAAACTGAGTTTATTAAAGGAAAAAATTCATACCACTCAAGCATGACAATAAGCCTTTGCTGCTTAGGCTTCTTGCTACAATCATCAACGGTAACATTCATTATTAGGCTATTTACCTGCGGTAGAATTTAACAAGCGGTTATCCCTTAATTTGTTATTTGAATGTGTGTTGCCATTCCACTTGCTTTCTAATAGTTTTTAATCTTACTCGGCTACATACTAAACAGTAAACTTTTTGACACCAATCCAAATAGTCAATATGACAACTCAAACATTTTGATAATATGCATAAACCATGCTTCACCATCTATATTCAAAATGGCAAATTCAGTTTTGTTCTAATAACAAAAAACTGCCAATAAGGCAGTCTTTTCGGATAAAAATTGTTGCAAATGCTTATGAGCGTTTGAACATATTGCCGTATTTCTGATTGAATTTGTCCACACGACCGGTAGAGTCAACAATTTTCTGTTTACCAGTGTAGAACGGGTGACATGCAGAGCACACTTCAATATTAAAGCTATCTTTTTCCATTGCGGATTTAGTTACAAAAGTATTGCCGCAAGAGCAGGTCACGGTAATGTCATGGTAGTTGGGTTGAATGCTGTTATTCATACTATCTTCCTTGGTTGGCGGGTACAGGGGTTGTGCCTGCACCTCTTAAAACGGATGTATTTAATCGATTAATTATACACGTTCTATTTGTTTTTTCAAGTCATCTAACTTCTAATTTGCATAAAATCCTCATCAGCTGAAGCAAACACAATCATCCGTATTCAGCTGCGTATACTCAAAATTGCATTCGTGCCTGTTTGATCTGCTGTAAAAGTTGCAGTGTAGCCTGTTGAATGTTCGCCTGACCACAAATTGCCGATATTACTGCAACACCTTCTATCCCCGTTTGCAGAACTTGGACAATATTACTGCTGTTAATGCCACCAATCGCAACAGCCGGGCCCTGTTTGACCTGAACAAGTGATTGTAAATGCTCGACACCGAGTACAGGCGCCGCATCACCTTTTGACGTCGTTGGAAAAATTGGGCCAATACCCACATAATCAACCTGTGACCACGGTACAGCCTGCATTTGTGCAGTATTGGATACCGATAAACCGACTATTCTTTCTGATCCGATTAACTGGCGCACGATCTTAACGGGTAAATCACTTTGCCCAACATGAACACCATCGGCTTGTACTGCCAGCGCCACATCAACCTGATCATTAATCAATAATGGCACCGTTGTATCCGCTAAAACTTCTTTCAAAGCCAAAGCAGCGTTGTACCACTCACTGCGCTCTAAGGGATGCTCTGAGCGCAACTGCACAGCAGTAACCCCATTGGCCACCGCCATTCTAGTGGTTTCAATCATGCCTGTTAGGCCACCACACAAAACCGGATCCAAAACCAAATATAAGGTCAAATCGAGTCGTTTCTGCATATTAATGACCTTCCGTATTGATTGAACCCATTAAAGATAGCTGATCCAAAAGTGAGACTGCAAAGGTGCCCATGCCAGATTGTCTCTGTGCTAGCTCACCGGCTTTTTTCATCATGAAACAGGCTGAAGCAGTGGCCAATAATTGATCATCTGCACCAGCAATCAAAGCGGCAACCATGGCTGATAAAGAACATCCGGTTCCGGTAACTTTAGTCAGCTTCTGATCACCGCCAGTGACTACATAAACTGTTTTTCCATCAGTAATATAATCTTTCTCGCCGGTGACAGCCACAATTGTCTGATATTGTTCAGCTAACCTTAGCGCTGCACCCAGTGCTGATTGTGTAGAATCCTGACTATCGGTTCCTTTGGCTCTGGCCTGTTCGCCGGCCAGCGTTAAAACCTCAGCAGCATTGGCGCGAATAACCTGTGGACAGAAAGACAAGAGTTCATGGGCAATTCTGGTGCGAAATGGCAATGCTTTGCCAACGGCAACCGGATCAAGTACCCAAGGTTTTTGTGATAGCATAGCCTGCTGTGCAGCCATCAGCATACTATCAGCGCTCTGTTGGTAAACAGTGCCAATATTAATCAGTAGACCATCAGCAACGGTTACAAAAGAGCAGACTTCTTCCTGTGCGATCACCATAGCCGGACTAGCGCCGATAGCCAGTAAGATATTAGCCGTGAAATTTTGTACTACCTGATTGGTGATGCAATGAATTAATGGTTGATGTGAACGAACCCTAGCCATAAAGGGGATGGCTTGGGCAGCCTGAAATACAATGGCCGATGACATATTCTTTCCTTAATTTAAGAAGCAAGTAGAGAAGAATATGTCCAAAAAGACTTAGACTTCCCTACGCTGGTATTATCCAGATCAGGTTTTACGGGTAAAATCTCAGTCACCACCGCCAACGCGGCCAGTAACACCCCGAGTCAATCAATACGTTAATTATGCCGATTCCAGTCAGCAGACTCAATAGCTCACTTTATCTTTATACTGGAAAGCTCGTTTATTTTGCGCTAAACAACATCAACCCCGCCGCCAGCTGGTTCCACCGATACTGTCTTCGAGCACAATGCCCGCAGCAGCCAGCTCATCACGAATACGATCAGATTCTGTCCAGTTCTTTTCAGCACGTGCCTGTTGTCGTGCGTCTATCATAGCTTCAATCACTTCATTATTTAGTGTACTGCTATCTTCACCAGTACCACCTTGTAAAAAGGCTGCCGGTTTGCGCTGCAAAAGTCCCAATAAACCGGCTAGCCCTTTCAGGCAGCCCGCCAGCTGACTATCATGGGTTTTATTCACTTCATTAGCCAGCTCGAACAACACCGCCACAGCTTCCGCGGTACCAAAATCATCATTCATGACTTGATAGAAGCGACGAGTGTAATCATTTAGCTGAGGCTGAATAACAATATCTGCCGGCTGAGTATTTTTCAAAGCCGTATATAACCGTGTTAATGCCCCTCTAGCATCATTCAAATGAGCATCAGAATAATTCAACGGGCTGCGGTAATGAGCACGCAAAATGAAAAACCGAACCACTTCGGCATCGTATTTTTGCAACACTTCACGGATAGTGAAGAAATTTCCTAATGATTTAGACATTTTTTCATTATCAACACGAATAAAACCATTATGTAACCAATACTTAACATGACTAGCAAAATGTTTATACTCTTCCCCGCAGCCATTTTCTTCCGCACCGCAGCTCTGAGCAATTTCATTTTCATGATGCGGAAACTGCAAATCAGCGCCACCACCATGAATATCAAACTGATTGCCCAGCAATGCTTTGCTCATGGCAGAACATTCAATATGCCAGCCCGGCCGCCCTCGTCCCCATGGGCTATCCCATGCTGGTTCATCTGGTTTAGCTGCTTTCCATAGAACAAAATCCAGTGGATCTCGCTTATAAGCATCTACTTCAACCCGTTCACCGGCACGCAAATCATCCAGACTTTTACCACTAAGTTGTCCATAGCTGGGAAATTCACGTACAGAATAATAAACATCGCCGTTATCAGCCATATAGGCTTTGCCGTTGGCAATAATATTCTCAATCATTGCGATCATTTGCGGAATATAGTGAGTTGCACGTGGTTCGTGATCTGGAGGCAAAACACCCAGTGCTGCTGCATCTTCATGCATGGCTTGAATAAAAAAATCAGTCAGCTCAGTTATACTGATATTGCGTTCATTAGCACGTGCAATGATTTTGTCATCAACATCGGTAATGTTACGCACATATTCCAGAGAATAGCCCAGTTCGCGCAGCCAGCGTGCTACCAGATCAAACACCACCATTACCCGAGCATGACCAAGATGACAATAATCATAAACAGTCATGCCACACACATACATACGTACCTGAGATGGATTAATTGGCGTAAATTCCTGTTTTGTTTTTGTTAATGTATTATATAAACTGAGCATAAAAGATTCCAAATTGGCAAGATAGGAGTACCTGTGTGCAGGAGGCAATTAATTTCAAATGAGGCTGAAATCACTGTTTTCAAGCAATATTCGCCTTGAAGCATTTTAAAATTGTAATACAGGCAGAAAAACTTGTCGCGATAAGCTGCTTCAATAACGGCCATTATTCTTCAAAAAAATCATCTTAAATTAACTTAGAAACAACCATCAAGCCATTTGCTGCTTTACATAACTTGCATTTTACAATTAGATAGCCTAAAACTACATGTTGTGTACTTAATAAACAAATAATTTAAAATAGAAAGGAGTCTTTATGACTATTATGAAACCACTGGCTGCATTACTTGCCGCCACCACTTTGGTATTAACCGGCTGTATCACTGACCCAAATACCGGCGAAAGACATGCCAGCAAAACAGCTGTTTATGGTTTAAGCAGTGCTGCAGTCTGTGGCATAGTTGGTGCAATTACTCACAATAGTCGCGGAGCCCGCAATGCGGCATTGGGTTGCGGTGCAATTGGTGCCGGTGTTGGCGCTTACATGGATTATCAGGAACATCTGTTACGTCAAAAATTAGCTAATACCAATGTGGATGTCCAACGCGATGGTAATCAAATTAAACTGGTGATGCCAGAAAACGTGACTTTTGCAACCAACAGCTCTGAATTAAACAGCTCTGCCACCTCTTCATTGAACTCAGTAGCAGAAGTACTGGCAAAATACGTTGATACTAACATTTCAGTAGCCGGTTACACCGACAGCACAGGTAACGACAGCATCAATATTCCGTTGTCTCAGCGCCGTGCCCAATCCGTTTCCAGCTATCTGACCGCACGTGGTGTGGCCAGCAACCGTATCAGCGCAATGGGTTATGGTGCAGCCAATCCAATAGCCAGCAACACTACCGCACAAGGTAAAGCACAAAACCGCCGTGTAGAAATTCGTGTTAATCCGGTACAGCAAAGTCGGGTAACCACAACTCAGCAAACCACATATGTACAGTAAATCTATTAACCTCCATCTGATGCTTTACAGATGGAGGTTATCTTCTTAAATAAAAAATGGCTTTATTCCCCTATTGCTCAGCACAATTTGCAGACCAAGCCTAACAAAAGCGCTATAGGCGCAATATCCGCGAGCTACAATATCGGCTAAACTACACTGAAATTCTGACCTTTTATAACAATACCATTCTGAGTAAAACCAAGATACTTGAGCTCTGACATGAAATCTTAGCCGTTTTGATGCTCCTTCAAGTTACCCCTGAGCTGAAGATAGGCTGCATAACATGAGTTTGATATCACTGACGGCAAGCTACCCAAATAAGAAAGCATGAACGACAGCATTCTTAAACAGGCAAAATTTGGAATGGCAACACCTATTCAAACAACAAAATTAAGAGGTAGCCGTTTGTTAAATTCCACCTCAGGCAAATAGCCCAACGACGAATGTAACCGTTGATG
>JAGGIK010000061.1 GCA_024103515.1 Snodgrassella sp.
TTAATAAGAATACCAGCTTCAGCTTCTTATAAAATAGCTACGAATTGATAGGGTGTTATCTATTTCATGTTTAAATCTTCTGTGAATTAATAAAGATAATTTGCTACTTTTGTGCAGTACTATTTTAGGGGATAGTTACAGACTCATTTTTTTGTCCGGTCAGGTACCTACTAATGAAGAAACCGATATTACTGCTCAGACAGCCAATGTATTGGCGCAAATCAACCAAATACTGACAGCATGCAATAGTGATAAACAACATATTTGTGAAGCAGTTATTTATCTGGCCGATATGCAGGGTTATTCCGGTATGAATCAGGCATGGGAAGATTGGATCATTCCGGGGCGTGCACCGGCTCGAGCCTGTGTGCAGGCGGTGCAGGCCAAACCGCAATGGAAAGTGGAAATCAAAATAACCGCCGTACAGAAATAAATTGCATAACAGAAAAGCCCGTCATAAACGGGCTTTTCCTAAATAGCAAATTATTAATTATTACTGTCAACTACGATAATCAGCATTAATAGAAACATATTCTTTCGATAAATCACAAGTATAAATTTTCGTTTCTGCCTGACCACGGTTAAGATCAATGATAACGGTTATTTCTTCTTGCGACATCACTTGCTGACCAGCTTCTTCACAATAACCACTGGCGCGCCCCCCATTTTGCGCAACCAATACATCACCAAGATAAACCAAAATGGCATCAACATCAAGATCCGGAATACCCGCATAACCGATTGCACAAAGAATCCGTCCAAGATTCGGATCACTGGCATAAAACGCCGTTTTAACCAATGGAGAATCAGCCACCGCATAACCCACCCTACGTGCTTCATCCACTGTTTTCGCATTTTTGACAGCAATCGTAATGAATTTAGTAGCACCTTCACCGTCACGCACAATTGCCTGCGCTAATTCCAAAGCCAGATCTGCTAATACCGTTTTAATAGCAGCATAATGACTGCCATTAATATCATCAATCTGACGTAACAATGTCTTACCCGTAGCCACCACCACAAAGCTGTCATTAGTAGATGTGTCCCCATCTACCGTAATAGCATTAAACGAAATCTGAACTATCTCCTCAACCATCTGCTGTAAAATAGGCTGAGCAATATCTGCATCAGTAAAAATAAAACCAAGCATAGTAGCCATATTGGGATGAATCATGCCTGCCCCTTTGGCTATACCGGTAAAATGAATTTTCTGATCATCAATGCACACTGAACGACTGGCCAATTTAGGTATCGTATCAGTCGTCATAATAGCCTTTGCCGCCTGTAACCATGAAGCCATCTTCATACCAGGTAAGGCAGTAGCAATCTTATCTGCTGGTAATGGTTCCAGAATAACACCGGTAGAAAAAGGTAAGACCTGTTCAGCTCCGCAACCTATCAGCTGCGCTACCTTTTCACAAATAAAAAGCGCATCCAACCTTCCTTGCTGTCCCGTGCCAGCATTAGCATTACCGGTATTGATCACCAGTGCCCGTATTCCCTGATTAGCAGCCAGATGCTGTTTAGTAATTTGCACTGGCGCTGCACAAAAACGATTTTGTGTCATTACTGCAGCAATACTGTTTGTTTCGTTTAATACCACCAACGTTAAATCATCATGGTTGGTTTTTTTAATGCCAGCCTGACCGACAAAAACTTTAACACCATCTATCTGCAGAATCCGCGCAGCATCTGGTATAGATAAATTAACTGACATATTTCTCCTTTTAATTTTTAGTAGACCTTATTACTGTTATATTTTGCAACATCAGATTATCCGGAAATAATTACTTCGCGTGTAATTTATGCTTTCTTATCAGACGACTGAAATACAATACATAGCCGGATAGACTGTAAAGCAAAAAGAATCCGAATAGCACCACCGATGGTTCCATGGTCACAGCCAGCAAAGCTATTACTGCCAAGATCATCACGAAAAACGGTACTCTACGGTAAAAATTAATTTCTTTAAATGACCAAAATGGTATCTGAACGACCATCGATAATCCGCCAAATAAAGTAATAATCAGACATAGCCAGTTAACATAAGGTAAACCCTGAAAAGTATGACTAACCCAGATTAGACCAATAACCAGTGCAGCGGCCGTTGGACTCGGAATACCGATAAACCATTTCTTGCTGACCTTACCAATCAGTGTATTAAATAGCGCCAAACGCAAAGCAGCACAAGCACAATAAATAAAGGCCACGGAATATCCAACCTTACCAAAATGAAATAACTGCCACTTATACGCAATCAAAGCCGGTGCTACACCAAAACTGACCATATCAGCCAAACTATCCAGTTGCTCACCAAAAGCACTCTGACTATTGGTTAGACGCGCCACACGTCCGTCCATACCGTCTAGTAGCATAGAGATAAATACCGCAACTGCGGCTGTTTCATAATGACCATGCATAGACTGCGTAATAGCATAAAAAGCAGCAAATAATGCGGCCAGCGTAAAAGAATTTGGCAGCAAATAAATACTGTTATCGCGTAAACGCTGCCGGCGAGATGATTGTTCTGGCTGATTCAATTCAGTTTGTACTTGTATCATATATTTTTATACTTTCAACTGTGAAGATTTCTGCTCATTAAAGTGATTACACAGTGCAGAGTCTTTCGCTAATTCAGCCAATACTGCGCGCAAATCTTCTATTCCACTTCCATCCTGAACAGAAATATACACTGCCTGTGCCCGACCATCAGCCGCGCGTACAATGCCTCGCGGTCTGTATGAAACCGGTAAATTATCAATTTTATTATAAATAATCAACTGCCGTATGTTTTCAGCATGAATTTCCCTTAATACTGCATTAACATCATCCATTTGCTGCTCATATTCAGGATGAGTAATGTCCACTACCTGTAACAACACATCAGCCAGTGCTGTTTCTTCCAGTGTAGCAGCAAAAGCAGCCACCAAACTATGTGGCAGATCTCCAATAAAGCCTACCGTATCAGACAGTAGAATACTGCACTGATCATTTAGATATAAGCGCCGAACCGTATTATCCAGCGTAGCAAATAACTGATCCTTGGCCAGCACCTGAGCTTTAGTCAGACGGTTAAACAAGCTGGATTTACCAACATTGGTATATCCAACCAGAGCAAAAGTTTTCAAAGCACCCTGATGTCGGCTTTTACGCTGAGTTGCTCGCTGCTTGCGAACCTGCTGCAACTGCTGACGCAAGCGGCTGATTTTAGTTTTGATCAGACGGCGGTCAGTCTCAAGTTGAGTTTCACCCGGTCCCTTCAGACCTATACCCCCCTTCTGGCTTTGCAAATGGCCATATCCACGCACTAGACGACTGGATAAATGCACCAACTGTGCCAACTCCACCTGCAATCGTCCTTCCTGACTCTGCGCACGTCTGGCAAAAATCGCCAGAATCAGACCAACCCGATCCAGTACACGACACTTCAGCGCCTTTTCCAAATTACGTTCTTGAGTTGGCGTCAGTGTATGATTAAATACGACCAGATCAATACTTTGCTGTGACACCTTTTGCGCCAATTCTTCAGCTTTGCCACTACCCACATACAAAGCACTGTGTATATGCTGTCGTTTGCACTGTACCACCTCTACCAGTTTACCACCACTGGCCCATACCAGCTCTTCAGCTTCCGCCATTGCCAACTCAAACAAACGTGTACGTCGTTGCGCATTGATATTAACATCTTGATCCAGCCGCACGCCAACCAGCATCACCCGTTCAACTAATGGTTGAGCAACATAACCATTTGCCTTAGCCTGCTTAACAGAGTTCATTTATCCTACTCTTTCACAATAAAGCCTATAATTCTTTCGGCTTACCTGTACTTAAGCGAATAACCATTTCATTTCAACACCACCAACCAAAATTCTACTTGCTGACCAAAATTATCCGGCTATAGCATTAAGAAAAGGCCATACAGCTAGATCTGCTTTTCAGCTGGCCCACAACCTTACCGACCAAACATAAAAAAACTATTTCGCAAATTCTAAGTTAGTTTTAAGATTTCTAATAAGCTCATAAGGAATAAAACAGGCCGTTTGACCATATGCAAAGTCAAACAGCCTGTCACCAAATTTCATTAATCAGTCTTAAGACAAAACATGTTTAGTCGTCTCAATCGCCTTATCCGCCGCCTCTGCTACAATATCAGCTGGATTATCAGTTGAAGCCATATCAGAAACATTAACTTCGGATGCCTGTAGTGGCAAAGTGGCCAATACCGTGCTGCTGGCTCTGACCTTATCCCCAATAGCAACCAGCGAAGTTGCGTCTTCAGGTAAATACACATCTACGCGCGAACCGAAACGGATAAAACCATAGCGTTCACCGCGATGAAGCTGGTCATTTTCATTTACATAACACAGAATCCGGCGTGCTACCAGACCAGCAATCTGCACAAAAGTTATCGGCCGACCAGTTGCAGTTACCGCCAGTACTGCATTACGTTCATTCTGCTCACTGGCTTTATCTGCATCTGCATTAATAAAACTACCTTTGAAATAATCAACCCGTTCCACCTTGCCATCAATTGGGCTGCGATTAGAATGCACATTAAACACACTCATAAACACACTAATTTTCAAAGCATTCACACCCCGATAAGGGTCTAGCGTTTTTTCAACCACCACAATTCGTCCATCAGCTGGACTTAACACATCCTCCGGTCCAGTAGATATATCGCGTGCAGGATCACGGAAAAACTGTACCACAAAAGCCGTTGCCATCCATAACGGCAAAGACCACCATACACACCATATCGTAGCTAAGATACTGATCACCAGACTGCCGAAAATAAATGGCCAACCCTCCTTTGCAATCAAAGGATGGGGATATACACGCGACATGGGGTTACTCCTTTACATATATTGAACCGAGATTAATTCGTTAGTAAACAAAATTGCATAAATTATAACCTGAAACCTATTAATTTACAGAGTATAAAAAATAACAGAGAATACTCTCAATAAAGCGTAGTATTAATTAAAATTTACCTTGCTTGATTTTCCATACTGCTCTACTGTCAATAAATTTGACGAGTAAAAAATATAACTGGTTAATCGCTTTAAAGACGACAGTTCAAAAATAAAAATGTTTTCGTTAAACCGCCTGTATTTTCCAAATCCATCAAAAACTAAAATAAAGCCAGGCCAATAACTGTAATAAAAATACCCTTCATCACTGTATAAACAAAAAAGTATTTTTATTTTTACCTATATTTCCCTCACTAAATAATTACAAAAGAACTTAATTAAAATCCAATAGCAATTCAACAGTTTTTAAACAGCAATAATATCGGCATTCATCTACATCGATTAAAAATAAAATTTTTATTTTTTCACAGCAATGACCAAATCCAACGAATGTTCAACTAAATAAAACCAGTAATTCCCAAGACCATATTTAAATTAAACGCAATTATATATGGAACAATCTTTACAAATTGTTCTTGACGTTCTTAAATCAAATGCTAAGCTGACAGCAATATTTGCAATAAATATCCGCATACAAAATGAATCACTTAAAGATAAAAATGGCCAACATCACCAGTGCAATAATTGCCAGCCATAAATTTTGCCGGCGCTGAGTGCGAACCAGATGCAAATAAGCTTCACGCCATTGCAGTTGACGCTTTTCATCAACTAAAGCATCAATCTTGCGTGGCAAGGCTGGTAGCATTTGTGCCCAATCAGGCGCTTCCTGTTTAAGCACACGCCATAAAGCCCTAAAACCAATCTGATTATGCATCCAACGATTCAAAAAAGGCTTGGCTGTTGCCCATAAGTCTAGATTCGGATCCAGCTGTCGCCCTAGCCCTTCAATGTTCAACAGTGTTTTCTGTAATAATACCAGCTGGGGTTGAATTTCCACATTAAAACGCCGACTGGTTTCAAACAGACGCATCAATACCATACCGAAAGATATTTCAGCCAGCGGCTTATTAAAAATTGGTTCACAAACCGCCCGCACAGCGGCTTCCAATTCCTCTACTCGAGTATCAGCTGGCACCCAGCCTGATTCCACATGAGCAGTAGCCACACGATGATAATCACGATTAAAAAAGGCCAGAAAATTAATCGCCAAATAGCGCTTATCATAGTCATTTAACGTGCCGACAATACCAAAATCCAATGCAATATAACGGCCATCATCAGCTACCTTAATATTGCCCGGGTGCATATCCGCATGAAAAAAACCATTATCAAACACCTGCGTGAAGAAAATTTCCACCCCATATCGTGCCAGTTCCCTTAAATCAATATCACGGGCACGCAATTGTTGTATATTGGAAATAGATATCCCATCCATCCATTCAATCGTCAGCACCTTACGCGCACAATAATCATAATAGACTTCAGGAATAATCAGCATCTGACTGTCCTTAAACTGACGGCCAAGTAAACTGGCATTGGCTGCTTCCTTCATCAGATCAAGTTCATCCCGCAGATAATTTTTAAACTCGGCCACCACCTCTCGCAGTTTCAAACGCTTTCCGTCTGCAAATAAGCGCTCTACCCAGCAAGCACCAAAACTCATCAAAGCAAGGTCCTGATTGATGACTGGCGCAATATTCGGCCGTAACACCTTAACAGCTACTTTTTGACCGATGCCGCCATGCGCATTATACAAATGAGCCTCATGCACCTGAGCAATTGAGGCACTGGCTATTGGCTGCGGATTAAAATAAGCATATACAGCATCCACAGACATGCCCAGTTCACTTTCAATCACCTTAATAGCAATATCACTATCAAACGCGGGCACATGATCCTGTAACAAGGCCAATTCTCGAGCATAATCCGCTGATAATACATCTGGCCGCGTCGAGAGTACCTGACCAAACTTCACAAAAATTGGTCCTAGGCTTTCCAGAGCCAGACGTAGGCGGACAGCCGGCGCTAACAGACGATATTTACCTCCGCTTGGTAATATACGTAAAAGTCTCCGTAACCATACTGGTTGTACATGAATCCGCACTACATCTAAGAGACCATACACATATACTGTATAAATAATCACCCAAAAACGTTTAGGCCAGCTCCACATCAGTACTGCTCCGGTTAGTCCGCAAAAAAGTATTGTACGGGATTTTTCAATAGTCGACAGAACCCGTACCACATACTAGGAATTATGCCTTAAACTATTTTTTTCCGTTAACTGTATTGCACCGTCAACTTTTCCCGGTTCAAACGCATAAGCGCGCCCGAAACCGATCACCAGACGTGCCTTTTCCAGCTGTAGCCGAAACAGCATAAAATCCGGCAATTCCGCCAACACATCTACGGTATTGCCCAACTTATTTTTCATTGCCTTAAGAACTTCCACACCCGGAGAAGTGTCTTTTTCGACCACCGACACAGACACTGAATAATTAAGTCGAGCCCGAGCAAAAATATTACGCGCCAAAGATTCATCTTCGATCAGCATCACATTTGCTTGTTCCTGCTTAAGCAGATTCTGCGTATGCAGAGCCAATCCCGACAGCAACACATATAAGCTACTCTCATGCTCAACGAAAGGTGCGTAACTAGCCTGCGGTACCCCCTCTTCATTTACCGTAGACAATATCAACGATTTTACGCCCTGCAGACGCGTTATCGCCGCTTGTAACTCTTGAATATCCTGATTCTCACTCATAGCATCACCGATTAAATAATAATTAAATGTAAATAATAATAAGCTTCATGATAAAACACAAATTGCATAATCAATCATAATTGATTTCATTACCAATACATCACAATATCCCTTCAAAACAGACAACAATGACCCCAAAATACAAAATTGACCAACCTTAAAAATAGACACCTTAAAAATTCATGCAACTGACGACACCAAATACGGTAAAATAAAAATATCAGCAATAAACCTTATTATAGGGCGAAATAGCCTTGTCAATCTGACATCATTAACCTTAATATGAACACAATAGTGAAAACAACTAAATCACATCTGAACATTAAACGCTTTCTCAAACTGGCTTTATTCTGCGTTCTCTTCATAACATTTATGTATTTCTACTCCAGCTTAGACCGCAGAACTGATACTAACCATAAACCCTACCACAACAGCATGGTAATTGCAGCATTCCAGCCAGACGGATCATTTTTGGCGTTACCTTACACCTACCTGCAACAGCATCCAGTTAACAACACTAGCTTTCTAGCCCAAGCACCCAGTGGCGAAAAAGAAAAAAATGGTAATGAAACCATCAGCTATAAAATTATAGAGCAACAAAAAGATCAGCAAATTATTGAAACCACACTGCGCACCCAAAACCAGATAACCATTGCCAGATACACGGCCACCCATTCCACTGTCATCCCGATCGAATCCAGAGTGTACCACTTTCAATTCCTCATTATGGCCACACTTTCGGCACTAATCATTATCTTGCTGATACAATTATTTTCAAAATGGCAACAGCGACGGCGAAGCACAACCAGTTCAGCAATCAAGTAGAAATGGCAAAAATCAATAGGATTTTATGCACCCACAAAAATTCATTATGAAGGTAAATTGTAGTAGTCTTTATTTAATCTAACATTTAGTGTATTTTAAACCAATAATGGAGTGTCAGTAATAAATCAATCTGCAATAATAATTAAACCAAAATTAGGACTTTTAGAACTCGCTAAACAATTAGGTAACGTTCAAC
>JAGGIK010000062.1 GCA_024103515.1 Snodgrassella sp.
CATCTGCTTAAGCTTGCGGTTTTCAGCCTCCAGCTGCTTTAAACGTTTGATATCGGAGGTTTCCATACCACCGTATTTGTCGCGCCATTTATAAAAAGTTGAATTCCCCATACCATATTTACGGCAAAGTTCTTTAACGGGGATACCGGCTTCAGCTTCTTTCAATATAGATACAATCTGATGTTCAGTCATCTTTTTCATGTTAAATCCTCTGTGGGTTAATTAAAGAGAATTGGCTACTTTTAGGTTGTACTATTTTGGCGATAGTTACACCATAGTTGCCTTTATCTATCGAATAGGATAGAATACTGCGCTAGATTGAAATGTATTATGTCTAGTTGTCGTTCCTTCTCTTAACTTCGGCTAGCTGTAATAATTTGAAGCGGACAAAGAGGACGCGTAGATTGTAGTTCCTTCTCTCTCCCCAGATAGCTATAATCACCTCGATTCCTTGCTGCAAAACCCTATAGTTAATACAAAACTGGCATAGAAAATTATGCTATCTATTTCAGTATTTTATATTCAACCAGCGGCATATTTAGTGAAACGGCACGTATTCAAGCAACATAATTCAAAGAGTACTATTGGTTGAATTCCATGAGTGGTAAAAGGTCTATAGCTGAATGATGGATATCACGTTGGTGATTGTCCTATTTAGGCATAAGCAGCAAAGGCTTGTTATAATTATTCAATAGCTATAATTTTCTCTTATATAAACCTAATTTTAATGCCTTTCAATATTGTTTGCGCCACTGCGTTGGCATACAGGTTCCTCTTTACTATTCAGCAAGCATTGCGGGTTAAATGTGTTGAAACACTCATCTAACTACTAACTATCAAATTCTTTGCCTTTATAAATTGAATGATGACTGTGGTTGCTTGAACTGAACTCGTTCATATTTAATATTTCTTATTGAAAATTGAAATAAAACTGTATTTTAATTTATATAATTGCCATATTAGTACTCAACAATGCTTGTACTGTGGTAATTTGGTTAACTGGCTGATATTCAAAATTAGGTTATTTTGATGGTTATTTATCTCCAATAAAATCAAATTTTGTAATTCAGGATTGAATTTAAAGCAAGCAGTTGTGTTATTTTTTGCTTATTCATAATTTCATAATGGCAACACTGATTTTTCCAAATCTATGATTTATGGTAATACTTGATATGTGTACCCACTTAATGGACATAGATTGAAAGTGGTGGGCCAGAAAATGGTTAGACAAGTTTAAAATAGTAAAAATTGCTGCGCATTAACTTTTTTTTCTTGAATTTTAGGTTTGCCCAGTAAAAGCTGCATACTGGCATACTGCTTTTCCGTAACGGTTAAAAGCCGTATTGAACCCTCAGATGGTAAATTATTACTGAGTCTTTGCAAGTGCTTTTGTTCGGCATCTCTACCATAAACGATGCGTCCATAAACGGAGTATTGCAGCATGTCATAACCATCATTCAGCAAAAAGCGACGAAATCGATTATAAGCCCGTTTTTCAGCGGCATTCACCATAGGCAAATCAAAAAAAACCAGCATACGCATATAGCGACGTGTCTCCTTACTCATGGTTGTGCTGACTAAGACATATTAAACGAGGTAATTTTAAAGGCATTCTACCGGCTGTCTCAAGGTAATGAATCAGACTCATTACTGTTTGTTCAATGGCAGCGAGTACTGTCATTTTGCCCTCCGGCATCTGTATATCCGTATGTAACAAACTGACCAGCCCTGCTTTATGCTCGGGAGTTAGCTTTGTTGCGATTAACTGAGCTAAATTTGTCGCCACCCACAGATCAACCTGCGGTCGGTAGGGTTCGATCAGGTCATCGGCCAGATTAAAGGCATTTTGCTGATTATGATGAAATAAGCCAAAAGCAGGAAATAAACCATGTGCAGCAATACTTCTGGCGATGGCACCACGTAATATGGCATAGCCATAATTAAGTGCACTGTTAATAAAATCTTGGTTCTGACGTTTAAAATTTAAACCAAACAATGCTGGAAAATAACGTGCTGCTGCCTGTGCTTCCAAATTATCGGAATCTCCAGAACGAACTTTTTTGGCCAGAGTAGGCAGCAAATCGGTTGTTTTTTGTGGTGGTATTTTTGCCAGAAGCAGACACTGGAACTGATTGCTTATTTTGGCCTGAATTATGGTTTTCCAAGCTCGCTTAACTAGGTTTTTGTTAATATTTTGTTGTAAATTGATATATTTGCTATTGCGACTATGTTGTAGAAAAGACAAGAAAACGCCATTAGGAAGATGGTTTTGTCCGGTACTGAAAAGACAAATACCCAGCTCAGCACAAGTACTGAGAACTGGGTGAGTAAGGATAATTTTGCGGTGATCGAGAATAATCACAGCAATATCTTCAAATGGAACACGCACTGTTTCCTGCTGCTCAATGGTTAAGGCCTGATGCTCACAGCTCAGTCTGGCTGGCTGTGAGATCATAATACTACGCCATCCCACGGCGCTTTTCCTGTTTAGCTGGATAACAATTACCGAGCAAATCAACATGCCATTTTTCAAATTTTTCAATATTTCTTATTACACCTAAACCTCCCCATTCACCATTTTTACCTACCTGACTATTTCTATCATGGCTGCGGATGGTTATTGATGCGGAAGCGATATTTAGCCCAGCAAAATAACCTATGTATTCATCTTCGCTTCTTTTCAGATAGACAACATCATTAGCACACAAAGAAAATTTAAACTGATAGGTTTCATCCATTTCCACCCAGTTTTCTTTGCTTTTATGGGCTACAGCAGCCTTGTTCGGGAGTGGCCGGTTAAGCTGGCGGTCAATCTGATAAATCGGCACCAGATAGTATTTGCCTTTTTTTTCAAATACATCTACGCGGTACATGCTATCTTGATCAGCAATGCCGCCTCTGACTTCAACTCCACCTTTTTGCACATCCAATACTTTTACGGTGCGTACCAATTGAGTGGGATTTCCTGCCTGATCGGGTTTATAAAAAGGCTCTGCAAATGCTTTTTTAGCATTCCCCCGATAAGCCTCTAATCTTGCTCTTAAGCCGTCGATTAGAGGTTGATTTCGCGGATCTGGTGTTTCACCGTCCGCCATAAAACACCCGACTATATTATTCAAATCAGCCAGCTTGAGGCTTGTTAGTGGCTTACGCACAGCACTGTGCTGATTCTTCAGAAATTTTGCTGAGCGAATAGTTTCTTGATGTAAAGCGCCGCCATTACGACGTTTTGGCATGCGCGATATAAAAACCGGTTTGGTGTGAGCCAATTCAGATTTACAATAATGTTGAGGATTAATTTTTGTGGCCGGATCAGCATATAACCTCTCCCATACTTCCTTTCTGAAATTAGGCCAAGGCTGAGGAAAATCTGGCTTATTTTCTGAATTCATATTCTCTTTATTCAATTTCATATAGTTTGAAGCTTTGGCTATCATCCCATGAGTGGCCGCAGCGATAACACAAGCATCCAGTGCATGATGTAAATCACTTTGTTCTCTGTTTTTAGTTAGTCCCCATTTCGCCCGCAGAAAACCGGTAATACCTCCGGAAAGAGGGACAACATTCTGGTGTTTTTTCACTTGTTGGTCGCCTCCATCAGTAGGAAATTGCAAATGATCGCGAATAAATTGGGCAAAATAACGTGCAATATATCTGGTATCGTTCAGATTGCGTTGAGCAAACTCTGCTGCAGCCGACTCAGTAAAATTTTTTCTAAGCAAACGTTCTTTTTTGCCTTTTGAAAATTTAGGGTTGGCTTGAACCATGGCCAAAAATTCACGCCAGTTTACACTGTCAGTCGCGCCATGCAGATACTCGTATGGTGTTTGGTTACCTTTTTGCTGGTTTTGTTTACTCAACACCACTACTTTGTTACTAAGACTGTCATCATAGGAACGGGAATAGGGTAGAATGTGATCAATTTCTACATAGCCGATTTCAAACAGCCTCCTAATATCTATTTGAGCTAAACTATAAGCACATTTACCATCCTGTTCTTTATAAAGACGGTATTTCAAAAGCTCAATACTTTTGGGTTGACGACCGATCTGCTGCCGGATTTCTTCCATAAGTTCTTCTTTCAGCATCCGGTTGGCGTCTTGTTGCCTGACTATTTTATTGCGCTCATCCGCTGACTTGGGCAGATCTCTGGCTAATTCAATGTGAATTTCATCTGGTGAACCATAACGGCGGATAATGCTATTGAGTACTTTGCGTGCTTGATTCAGTGCTCTCATAACGACCGGATTTTTGATTTCCGGTATTCGTTTGGTTTTTTTGCTTATTCTATCAAATTCATAGCGATAAAGTGGTGGCAGATACCGCTGTTTTAGCGGTTTTTTCTGTTCGTCATATTTACAATGCTTACAGGCATCGGTGTAATTTTCACCTTTTTCTAGATAAGGAAGTAGGTTATTAAGTGCGCGAAGCGATAAATTATTGAATGTACTAAAGCTCACTTTAAGCAAGTTTTTGATTTCATCTTCGCTAAGCTCATGCTGACACAGCTGTTGCTTTATTTCTTCGTCAGTTTTATACACCGTGAGAATGGTAGCCAACTGATCAAGTAAGGCAGCATTTTCACTGATCTGTGACCAACGCTGTTCACTGAACGCTTTACGCAGCTCATGATAGCCTCGCCCTTGAAAAAATAATTTAGATTCGGCCTTGGCCAGTTCTGTATCGTTTCTGCCCTTTAATCCATCAAAATAACTTGTTGCAGGAAAATCAAATTCTTTTTTTAGGATTTTTCGAATGGTTTTATAAGTAATTTTCTCGTGTTTGTAAGGTAAATCGATTAAGACCAGCCGTTCCTGCTCTGTTAATTGTCTATTTTCTCCTTGTTCACTGATACGTAAATTATTCAACTTGGATAACCACACAAACCGTTCAGCGGAATAACTGTGCTTTGCCGCCCGATATTCATCAGGCTCATGCGTACAATGGCCTAACATTTTCAATATGGCTTCACCACTTAATGCCGGCCGCTGATACCAGAAAAAATCATCCACTACTTTACGGATAAACTGATCGTTGATTTTACTGTTTCCCAATTCCTGCTGGGTGTGCAAAATCATTTCCAGCTCTTTTCTGAGAAGCTGCCGATAAAAGGTATTTTTGTAATCTCCGGCTTTGTTTCTTTTGGCAATTTTAATCTTCAGCTTATCTTCTTTGAGCGCATTTTCTACTTTGATCAACTCGGCTACAGATCGGTAGTTTTGCTCTTTTAAAAGTTGTGCTGTCGCTTTAAGAGACTGATTCATGCGTCCTTGATCGCTATTATTGACTGTTTCTTCTTCTATTTTGCGTGCAACATAATAGCCACGATGCTTGGCCAAATGATAAATTACTCTTGCAAGCTCAGGGTTAGTCAGTTCGGTATCTAAACCTTTTACTCGAAGCTCCCACGGATCAGGGGTATTTGCTGGCGTGACCAGTGCGCTGGGTTCACAGCTTTCAATCATTCCTTGCTGTTTAAGAAAGTATCTGAGTTGTTTAAGTCGTTGTGCCCGATGATACAGCCTTCTGCGCACACTTCGTTGTAATCGTCTGGCCAGATTTAAGGGTTCGCCGGTCTTAGGGTGCTCAGCCTTATCAAAACATCTTACGCCCAGAGCAACAATTTCACCCTGCTCTTCTCCCCGCTTTTGTAAAAGGGCCCACCCCACGGAAGCAATCCCTATATCTAAGCCAATAATATTTTTTGTCATTTTCTATCTACCTCTATCAAAATAAATCCTAATATGGTTAAAAAAATTTGTACTGGTGAGTTTTTAACAAAAAATTAAATATGTTGTAAAGCTTGTAATCAATTGAAAATTGCTGCTATAATATAATTAATTTGTAGCTAGCTGGGGTGAGAGCCGTTTCTACAATAAGTTCGAAAGAACGTACCCATCATTACCCCTGAACTTATGTTCAGGGGTAATGATCTTTATACAGCTCTCTTTATTGATTGAGTAGCTTTTCCCTGCCATATCATTCGGCTAGATAATATACACATATTTATGCAAAAATTTCAAACTTTTTTTATCTAAATTTTACCCAACAAAACATTTTTTTGATTAATCTCTCTAGAATCGTCTGAAGATTTATTTGCGCCTTACCTATTCCACGTGATGCTGTTTTTCCAAACGGGTTAATATAAAAAAAATGTTTGGAAGTTGAATGAAGGTGTGAAGATTATGTAAATAAATTAATATTCAATTCTAAATGGCAATGCTTAATATTACATAAATAAACGTATTTTTTATTATTTTTTCATGATTAAGAAAATACCAATTAATTAAAAATGTTTCTGAATCAAGTTTAATAATGCTTTTTATAACAACCATCCATTGATGGTAACGCTTGTTTATTATCTGCAGTTGCGACGAGACCTTATAACTTAACTAGCTAGGTAAGCGGCATGATGACAATAAATTTGCATAGGCCAATTCCATGATGAGTGCTTGAATTTTTTCGCCATTGGTATTTTTATTAAGCACTCATTCTTAATGAGATGTGTTTCCTTTGCGCATAAAGCAGCTTCGTCATAACAGCAGCAATGACGGATTTAATGTACATACACAAAGACTAAATATTTACTTCCTTTGTGGTTAATTTTTACAAGGTAGTGATATGATTAAACTTTTTTTATAAATCATAATATAAAAGTATTCTGCTTAGAAAGAAAGTCTATTACAACCAATCTTAGGCCTGCTTCAAATTGTGATCTTATTGTGTCTTAGGTGGTAAAAGAGGTCATGTTAACTATTGTTTTACCCCAAAAAATTAAATATTATCATTTTACCCTGAATGTGTTGCTTCAAAGTGCATTTGGTAGTGTGGCAGAAATGGTAATTTGCTTGGTAGAACAGTTAATCAATAGCCATTTTGGAGTTAGAGTCGTTTGTTTTTATATCATAAGTTAGCAGTTTAGCTCTCTAGTTTTCCTGCTGATAATAAATTTTATAAAACTTGCGCCCATCATCATCTTGACCTTTTTCGATCATATCCTGACCACCATGAATGTAGAGATGAAAATTCTTATCCAGCTTCACTACGCTTTTAAAGTATTTCTGCTGCTTTTTTACCGCTTTAGGTGAAATTGTAAAATTATATACGGGTTCGAGCTCATTTTGTTGCACATAACTGTGGCTAAAATCCTGGTATTTCTGAATTAAACCATCTTCAACAAACACCTGCTGTTGAAAATTTTTCGAATCAAATTGTTGGTTATTCTTAAAATATTCTACAGACCGATTTAGTAACTCAATTTTTTTTGATTTTGTAATTTCATTCTCTGTATCCATGCTTTGGGCAATAAATTGCTTAGCTGTTTCCATGATTTGTATTGTCTGATGATATGCATTATTGATTGCTTTGATATTTAAAAACTCATCAGTCCAGTATTTAGCTTCATTGTTTTTGTTGGTATTATCAACAATGGCAATCAGGTACCCTTGATCTCGATTCAGATTAAAGATCAGGCAACCTTTATCTAACTTCTGAATACTCAGCCCTTCTGCTTCTGCCAGTCCGTAACCAGACTGGGTATCTTCAATTCTAAGAATCTTCTGCTTGTTTTCTGATTTAAAAAAGCCTATACAATCTACTGATTCGTCATCAATACGACAATCTTTGAGATAAAACACCGCCAATTCGCCTGCCTTGATTTGCGGGTGATTACTTTTCTCATACAGATATTGCCCTAAATTTTTGGACTGGATGACAAAGCTGTCTATATCATTGCTGTCAAACATGGAATTAATGATGGTATAAACGGGATTAAGTTCTAAGCTAGGGGAAAGATGAAACTGAAACAATTGATCGAATTTAAAATTTGAAGTTATGAGTTTATTAAGGATTTCAGCTACATTGTCGTAATTGATGGGTTCATTGCCCAAACGAACACCTTGTTCACTGCTTTTATTGCCTATATTATGAATAATTAATTGGTCAAGTGTTCCTAATTCTATTTTCTGCATCATTCTGGGTATTCTGTTTGAATTATCTGGATTCTGAATATTTCTGGCTAATGCTTTAGTCTAAAAATCAATTTGAAATCGGTGATTCATTAGCCTTCGCATTAAGCACGCCGTATCTATCCATTATAAATACTCCGGTTAACAAATTATTTTGTTTTTTTTAAGAATTTGTATGTTCAATACTATTTAAATCAAACTGACAACTTGAAAAAGGGCAATGTATCAAACGTTCGCTTAGGTGAAAGCAAGTTGCCTAAGCCCAAACAAAATCAAATAGCAAATATCAATCAAATGGGTGCCAATACCAATACTCCTAATCTTTTCAATTTATCAACTGATGACAAGGCGTGGTTTATGTGAACTATTGGGGGTTATCAATATTTTTAATGAAGAAGCTTATATAAATACTGGAGGATTGATTTGTAGTGATAGTATTATTCAATATCAAGTTAAAAAATTAGAACGAGGAAATATCATTAGTCTTAATGTGATTGTTTTACAGAGAATATTTCCAATAGACAGTGTAATTAATGTTATTATAAATACTTGGAAATCACCTTCGATTATAGACAAGGTTTGTAAATATCCCAAACTTAGTACAAAACAGACGTAGAAAATCATGCTGCTTGTTTTAGGGTTTTATACTCAATCGGCGTCATATTA
>JAGGIK010000063.1 GCA_024103515.1 Snodgrassella sp.
CATAATGGTTCGCCAACTCGGCCAAAAGTTGATGATATTATCGTTTTTAGCTGGTCGCAATATGGCCATGTTGCCATTATAAGTAAGGTTAGTAATAATGAAATTGAAATTGTGCAACAGAATCCAGGCCCTAACTCGAGCAGTCGCGCTACTTATCCATTAATTTATAAAGATGGATTATGGAAAATTGATAATTTCCGTGTATTGGGCTATTTACGTAAAATCTGAAGTCATAACTATCCATGCTTAGTATGCCATTGATTCAAGCAGCTACATTGATATACGCCCGCTGCTGGGACTGCGATTAATATTTAATTATCATTTACCAGTGGCACAAATAAAGTCTGCTGTACACAGGTTTCCTGAAAACCTTCAGCAGTTTTATCGATTACCCACAAAAACTGTACTCCACCTTCATCTAAAGGCAATACCATGCGACCACCAATTGCCAGTTGCTGCAACAAAGGCAAAGGAACTTCTTTCGGCGCTGCTGTTAACATGATTCCATCAAATGGAGCCTGCTGCGGCAAACCCAGATAACCATCACCACAGACCAAACGAACTTGTGCCAACAATCTTACTGCACGCAAATTCTGTTTAGCGCGCTCATGCAGTGCGTGCAGGCGTTCAACAGAGTAAATTTCGCGTATTTTCAATGCTTGTAAAATAGCAGTCTGATATCCACATCCAGTCCCTATTTCTAAAATCCGCTGATCAGTCTTAATTGGGCGCTTGGCAAATAAAAGTTGGGTCATGACAGCCACAGTATATGGCTGTGAAATGGTTTGTCCTAATCCTAAAGGCAAAGACATATCATCATAGGCTCGCGAACGAAGTGCTTCTTCAACAAATAAATGCCTTGGTACCGTCCCCATTGCATCTAAAATTTCTTCGCGAGTAATCCCCATCTGGCGCAAACGTGCAACCATACGTGCGCGACGCAACTCAAATCCCGTCCAGCTAACACCCTGCCCCACTCTAATCACCACTTAATGTTCTGTAAAAATGAGCTCGCTCTTGCCATTTGCTGATAATCAGTTAGATCCAGATTGATAGGCGTGATGGTCACATAACCGGCAAGGTTTTCAGCAAAATCCGTATTCTGTTTACTCGTATCAGCATTACCAACACCTCCGATCCAGTACATGATTTCACCGCGCGGGTTTTCGGAAGGAACGATACAATGTTCATGATGCCGTCGTCCAAGTCTGACAACAGTAAAACCCTGCACTTTATCAACAGGAACTGGCGGAATGTTGATATTCCATAATACAGGTTCAGAAGGAAGCTGGGCACATACTTTTTGCAAAATGGCCGCAGCAATCTTTTCAGCTGTCGCCCAATATCTTCCGCTGCGATCGCACAGAGAAAAGGCTAGTGCGGATATACCCATCAGATATGCTTCTGTAGCCGCTGCTACTGTGCCTGAGTACAACACATCATCACCCATATTGGCGCCATGATTAATGCCAGATATCACTAGATCTGGTTTAAAATCAGCCATAGTATGCAATGCAACATGAATACAATCAGTAGGTGTACCATTGACATAATGAAATCCATTACTGGCTAGTTTAATGGATAATGGACGATTCAAGGTAAATGAGTTACTGACACCACTCTGATCTCTTTCGGGTGCAACTACCCTTACTTCAGCAAATTTTTCGGCAGTACGAGCTAGTACTGCAATACCGTCGGCCAAATAACCATCATCATTACAAATCAAAATTTTCATAACTATTCATTTCCAATGGATTTACAGCTAAGTCATATCCGCAAAGAATCACAAACATACTGACTTCAAACACAGGTTACTAATTTCTGTTTAGCAGTATAAATTAACTGACTGAAGGCTCAACCTGCTTATGAAACGACATAGATCGGAACGAGCAATGATTGAAGTGTTATATTTAATAACTGCTTTACAAGTATAACCTTTTAATTGTTTTGTCAGCATAATAAAGGAAGACGGAGAAGCATTTATTATAATGGTTTCCTATTCTTTCTGGCAGATTCCTTTAAATTAAAAAGAAGGTGTTCTGCTCAAATTCATTTGATATATTTTGTAACTATAGATGTAACTGAGAAAGCCTTGACTAGTTTATTTTGTCTCCATCGCTTAATCTGTTGGATAAAAATATGAGTAAAAGACTAATAACTAAATACAAAATTAATGGTGTAGCTATCTTAAAAAATAGTGGAGCAAACCAGTAGAAAATTTTCTCCATCGTAACAATTTATATCTATTTTATAAGCCGCGATTGCAAGAATCATATATAGGTGGGCATGGCAACTCCTAATATTATATATTTATAGAAACTGGAAGCTGAAAATAGTCTGTTTAAACTGTTATTTTTAGCTTTAGTTTAATATCGATGCTACAGAAGATGATTATAAAAACGCCTGTGTTCATTAAGGTTCGTAACACTCAAGTAGAAGAATTATAATTAGCTTAACATATTTTGGATACCATGAGTGGCGCTATTGTGTGCTTAAGTCGCTATGCTTAACCTTTATCAAACTAAGTTACCTGATGAAGTAAGGTTTATTGTGGGATTGAGCGCTGTTGCTGAGAATATTCATATTATAGCACCCATAAATGTTTTAACCGCATCAAAAAGCTCGGCTATAGATGAAATCATAGGCATGTTTATTAAATGGATTGTCAATTGCAGCTTAATTTTAGAATTAAGAATAAAGCATACAATATCTATTGCACCACACAGCCCAGTAAAGCTATCGGTACTAATAAGCTAGGTGGGTGTTGATCAATGGATTTGATAAGTAATGGCGGTCATCATTAACAGCTTTTTAAGCATGTTCGATGTTATTAATGGGTTTAATCGTGAGGTGTTAAGCATTGGTATTACAGCAATTTTACTGGCAGATAGAATTAGTCGTTATCTGGATAAACTGTCTGAACAGCGATGATATAAGAGAAAACCTGCTTTAACTATAAAATTGCTCAATTCAGCTATGGAATAATCACGCACACGCGCTGTATATCCCGCTATGCTTTCATTGTTTGCAATTAAACATTAAAACGGTGGATATCTTGCTAAGATTATATCAATGATAAATAGCTATCACCATGATTTGGTGCCTTAGCCGCTTCATGCAAAGAGTAATGGCTGATCGCTATCGCAAAATTCTGACTATTAAATGGTAATTTCTTAGTAATTGGTCATCTGGTCATCCAATTGGATAATCTCTTTTACTTTGTAGTTGCGCTGACTATTCTAAGCATTACATATACCAGATCATAAGCAGCTATAGTAAGGACAGACTGGGCTGCTAAAAAAGCTGATATGTTTGGCACCTCAAACTAACTCCAGTAATTTGACTGATAGTAATTCAACCAGAAATTCACCCAGCTATTGTAGATCTTTACCCTGAGAATAACCTTACCGGTTAAATAAGTATTTTTCTGCTCTCACTTTTAAAACAGTTATTTGACTTTATCATTGTATTTGAAATATATCGCTGTAAATATGTATTTACTATCAAAAATTCTGGCTTTAAATACCTTCAAATACATAATTACAACAAAAATATACTGAATAAAAGTGTTTAAAGCATATTCTACAACTCCCTTAGATTTAGTTAGGGATAGAAAACGACCGCAATAACAAATTAGTCTTGAATTAGTGATATATACCATTCATTTAACCATACTTATATTTAGTTACTTGATTTCGATCTAACCATATATGCTGAATAATTACAGAAATCAGTTGAACTTTTGTCCTAGACAATCGCTACTGAACATAAGATGGAAGGTTGCCCGCTTAGTGTCATTAAATTAATTTAAATAGTTAAATTGATTAGGCATTTTAAATCTATAAAAAAATGGGGAATCACTCCCCATTTTCTATTTGATCAAATTAAAATTATTTACCGATCATTTGCATCGACATCAATAATTCCCACCACGCAATACCAATCGTACAGTGAACAATTAAAGTACCAAATCCAATAATAGCGCCGACAATCCACCATGATTTAGTATCGTTGTATCCAGCGCCAAAAATAATCGGAGCAGCCGCACCACCATAATGTGTCATGGCACCACCATAGGCATTGGAAAATAATAGACCTAAAGCAAGCAGCATTGGATTAGCCCCAGCTACAGCACCTACAGTAGCAAATACAGGTACCATTGCCGCAACATACGCACCGCCGGAAGCGAACAGGTAGCGAATAGCAACACTAAGAAACAGGATAACCAATAACGCAAGGGTACTATGGTCGCCAAAATTTAGGTTAGCCTGTAAGGTATTTGCCAACCAAGCAAAAAAGCCCGCCTTGGTTAAAGTTGAAGACAAACCAATGATGCCACCGTACCAAATTAAAGTATTCCAACCACCTTTATTTTTCAGCACATCATCCCAAGATACCACATTGATAATTAAAGCAACAGCCATCACACATAGAGCCACTGTAGAGGCATCTATACCTAGTTTTTTTGAGAATATCCAGCCACCCAAAGCCATCAGGAACAGGACCGCCAGCATTTTTTCAGACCGTTTCATCGGACCCAACTCTTGCAGGCCTTTGATTGAGATTTCTTTGTTATTAACTTTTTTCAATTCTGGTGGATAACAGAAATAGATCACCAGTGGAGTCAATAATAAGCAGAACAATCCAGGTACAGCTGCAGCTAAAGCCCATTGTCCCCAACTCAAATCAATTTTCAATATCGGAGCCATCATAGACAAGGCCAGTGCATTTGGCGCCATTGCAGTCAGAAACATATAGCTGGTGGTTTTAGTAACCATGTAGACATTCATCATCAAATAATGACCAACCTTACGCGGACTGGTCACTGGATCAGAACCTAAAGCACTGGCTACACTGTTAATAATCGGGAAAACAATACCCCCAGCACGTGCAGTATTGGACGGTGTAGCTGGAGCAATCAGTAAATCCAGAAATACGGTTACATACCCCAGTCCCAAGGTGGTGCTACCCATCTTACCGATCAAGTAATAAGCGATACGTTTACCCAAGCCAGTAGTAACAAATGCAGCGCTTAAAGTAAAAGCTGCAAATACAAGCCAGGTAGTACCTGATTGATAGCCACTGAGCACTTGCCCCATTTTAATGGCTTGTTCCTTCGGTACCGCTGTATTACCGATGGTCACTGCTGATGCTGCAACAGACCCAAGCAAAATCACTGGTTCTGAATAAGGTTTAAGCACCAATCCGACAATGGCAGTGAGGTAAAGGCCAAACAATCGCCAAGCTAGCAATGGTAAGCCTTCAGGTGGAGGAATAAGAAAGATGATAAGAGGGATTAGAACTAAAACACCTAACTTCCACATTTTGGTTTTATTCATAATAGTATCTCAAATAGTTCAGGCAAAAATCATATCTAGTTTAAATAGAATTTGATTGAAAATAAATAAATTTCAATCTTTTTTTAACAACGAACCCAGTTTTGAAATTTTATTTCGATTTTTTAACAATTAAATACCATAATTTCAAGTTAAATAAATATATTTAAGTAAATGATAGCATAGTAACGATAACATATTTCAATCAGAACAAACATTCTATTTCGTGTTTTTTTGACCTAATACAGATATTCATTAAAAACAAATATCTATATCAAATTATTTTTGGGTATTGTTAACCACTGTCTGTATGATTCTCCTAGTTGTGCTAGATCAAATTTTAAATTTTAGCGTGTTTTGCAAGCAACTTTTCTAGATTGGATACAAATTTATTTGCTCATTAATTTTATTGATTTTGTTAACATTACTTATTATTTCCTAAATCAAATATTGTGTTTTTTTAAAATCATTCAAAAACATTTATTCACAATTATCTATCAATATATTTACTTTTATCCAGTACTGATAGAAGCTGATTATTCCCCATCTATTTTTAATGCAGAAATTGTACCAAAAGTATAAAGTACCGTAAAAGTTTTAACCAGAACATCTTTTTTAGCATAATGACTTAAATATCAGATTAATTCAAGCTTCAAAATCCGTTTAGCACCGATAATCAATCAACACTGTTATTAGCCTCCACCTTATATCGATATCACCTATGGCTTATCTATAAACAAGAGGAATAAAAAATGAGCTTAAAAGCTCATTTTCTGAATTGAATCATATCTACTTTTATTTTACTGTCCAGCCTTAACTTGCTGGAACAGCCGTACCGCTAATCGTACAGCATCCTGAGATTTAGGTGACACCACAAAACTTTTATCTAAAATCTTTTGTGGCGGAAATATGCTTGGATTTGTAGTCAATGATTGAGCCATTAAAGCCTTGGCAGAGCTACTAGCTGGTGCAAAAGTCACATAAGCACCGTTCTTGGCAGCCACTTTTGCATCCAAAGTATAATTTATATATTTTAATGCATTAGCTACATTTTGGGCATCTTTAGGAATCATAAAGGAGTCAATCCAGATCCCTACCCCTTCTTTAGGTACCAGTACTTGCAATTCAACACCACTGTTTGCATCTTTTGCACGCTTTTTAGCTATGTTTAAATCTCCGCCATAACCGGTCGCAACACAAATATCTCCCCGAGCCATATCATCAATATACCCAGAAGAGCTAAACCGCTTCACATCATCGCGAACCGATTTAATTAGATTGGTAGCGGCTTTAATATCTTCCGGATCACTGCTGTTCGGATCTTTACCTAAGTAATGTAATGCGAGCGGATATAATTCGGTAGGACTGTCAAACAGGGAAATACCACAGTTTTTCAATTTATGAGTATAAACAGGATTAAATACTAAATCCCATAGATTATCCGGTAAATCACCGTCGAGGGCTTTTTCAACTTGTGTCTGATTGATTCCTATCGTATTGATACCCCAGAAATAAGGAACGGCATATTTATTACCTGGATCAACTTTATCCATCAATTTTAACAAGTTGGGGTCAATATCATTGTAATAGGATAATTGACTTTTATCGATTGGCTGGTAAGCACCTGCTTTAATTTCGCGACCAACATTGGCAATCGAAGGTACGACCAAATCATAGCCAGAGTGGCCGATCAGAATCTTCGCTTCCAACGTCTCATTACTGTCATAGTAATCATAGCGGACTTTGATATGATTATTATTTTCAAAAGCTTTAACCGTATCCGGATCAACATAATCAGACCAATTGTAGATATTTAGCTGATCTGTATGATTGGTCGTCTTCTGAACAGCAGCAGAATTATTGTTTGATGTGCCAGCATCGGTGCAAGCAAACAATATTAAGCCCAGGATGGCCGACAACACCCAAAACTTTTTCATCCATCTTTCCCATAAATTTGTACAGACTACCCGAGAACAAATATTATATAGGTGTTTCCAGTATAGCCACCACTAAACCGACATTAAACTGTGAAATAACGCGCCTTGCAAGAGCATTTGGCAAATTATTACAGAGTAGCTGCCAGTAAGGACACAAAACAGTAATCTGCAATCAGAAAATCAGGCGGAAAAACCAGAATAATCCACCGGCCAGCGCAATGGATACGGGCAAGGTAAGTACCCATGCCATCAACAGATTACGGATAGTAGATTTCTGCAAACCGCTTTTATTTGCAGCCATAGTACCGGCAATCCCTGAAGTCAGTACATGGGTGGTGCTCACCGGCAGACCAAAACGATCTGCTGCAAAAATCAGTGCAGCGGTTACCAGCTCAGCAGAAGCACCCTGAGCGTAGGACAAATGGGTTTTACCGATCTTTTCGCCTACGGTGACTACAATACGCCTCCAGCCAACCAGTGTGCCCAGCCCCAGTGCTAAAGCCACCAGTACTTTTAC
>JAGGIK010000064.1 GCA_024103515.1 Snodgrassella sp.
ATCCTGAAAGCAAAGCAACATCGTTATAAGGTAGTGGCATGATGTCGCTGCTGAGCGATAGCCAGATATTATGCCTATTATCAGTGCAAAACCACTAAACGGAAATTGGTCGCCCATTATGCCGATACAATAGTGACTATTGTTAAACGCAGCGATCAATCCTATGGAACCAGACGCATTCGTTTTGCTTTACAACCAGCAGGTATCCGTGTTTCTCGTCGTGACATTGCCCGAGTCATGTTAAATTAAAAAACATTAATTATGATAAAAATATACAGATTACTACCAAAAAAGTAAGAAAAGAATATCTTACAGTAAGTGGTTAGAACATTTGGAATAAAACCAAATTTAGAACTAAAGTAAAAATGGTGAACTCACTTTCGCAGAAGTAGCCCAAGATAATCACGAGCATTTATTGGGATACAAGTTTTGCGTACTATCCTGCTAAAATTGACTTAATCCCTATTGTTCGTGACGATCATGCCGAAGAATAAATATATAGATATTCATTTTACAGATAATAAAGGCAGAATCTATTTAAAATATTACTTCAGTGCAGTAAAAGAAGACTGTACGCCATTTTAAAAGAAGTTTGGTTTCCGCAATATCTAGTAGGTAACAGTAGCGAAGAACAATACCGCATGCGCTTTGCATTTGAACATGCTACGCCACCTGAAAATACTTCAATTCTACAGATAAATATGAAGATCACGCAAACAACCAAAGTCTGAATTTTTCACGTTTAGATGAAAAATACCCCGAATTGGACAATATGAAAGCTTCAGCCAACTCGAACACCCAATATTAAGAAATCTTAATCGTAATGGTACTTATAAACGAGAAGATCAAGAATAAAAGCCCATTTAGCTGATAATTTTATTCATTCACCTAAATATTACTCAGACCACAAATACTTATCAGACAATAAAAATATTTTAGAACTTAAATATTATGATTTAGAATAATATTTTAATCTTCATCTTTTAATCAAATGCAAACTTATTAATCAAAAATAAACCAGATTTTGCAATTTTGAAAATCTGGCAATAGCAATGATAAATTCAACAGAGTGACGAAATTAACTGAATACTTTAAACCGTTCATCGTCATCTAAGAATGTTTTATCTGCAATAGCTGCTTCATTTGAACCAAACGGCATCATCGCCCGTAATTTCCAACTAGCGGGAATACCCCACTGATCAGCCACATCTGCATCCGGCAGAGGATTGTAATGTTGCAAATTCGCGCCGATACCGGCATTAGCCAGAGCAGTCCACACTGCAAACTGAGCAATACCACTACCCTGTTCCGACCAGATTGGAAACTGATCATGATAGCTAGGATATTGTTGTTGCAAAGCAGCGATTGTGTTCTGATCCTCATAAAATAAAATTGTTCCAATACCGGCAGCAAAACTATTGATTTTCGCCTCGGTAGGCGCGAATTTATCTGCAGGAACGATCGCTTTTAGCTTCCCCATGACAATTTGCCAGAACTGATCACTTTGCTGAGCAAAAAGAATAACTGCGCGCGCACTTTGAGAATTAAATGCAGAAGGGGCCTGTTTAACCGCCTCTTTAATCAGAGTAGCCAACTCTTCCTGTGACATAGAAACGTTTTTACCCAAGGCATACTGACTGCGGCGTTTAGCCAAGGCATCAATAAATGCATTATTCATCCTAACTCCTTTTCTTACTTATAAATAGATACAGTAACACGAAATTCTAACTGATACGAATAGATCGTTTCTTTACTAATTTACCCTTCAAATAATGGAAAAGAAAGCAAATTTACCAATTATTCTTTCAAAAATTAGTGTGACAGGTATGATGCAGAATCAGAGCAGTTTACCGAGCAACAGCTGATTAAGCTGGCTTTCGGAAAATCAAGGTATTAAACTAAGCCGTCTGGCGGAAAATCAGGCTGAAAACCAGATTCAGGTTCAAAGACGTCATTTAAAAAAGTCAGAAATTTAAAGCCTTAATGCAAGAAGATAGAATTGAATGCGATTAAATTAATTAGCTTAATCTGTTTAATAATTGCTTTCCAAGGATAACCCAGACATTCATAGAGCTACCCAATATTGGTATGGTTCTTTTGTCAAAACCAATCAAATATTTAGTTTTATTTCTTTTTTCCATCTTTTATTTATACACAATTAGTAATGGAAATAAAAGATAGTTAGATAATAACTAAGCAATATACACTTTTGATTTATAATGCATTACAAATAACTTTACTGATTAAAATATTATGGACTATTTTTTTATTCTAGTCGTTATCCACAATTAATTCATTAATAATTAAATATGTTATGCCTTTTAAAAAGTCAAAATTTATTGAGTAGAGTTTAACGAATCCAGATTAATAAAATCTTTACATCCGCAATGGTATGCTTAAACTGGCTGTGGCCAAAGCTATAGCCAGCACTTCTGCCATGAACATCGCCCAAGCAGGTACCTTAAATATAGGTGGTCACAACCAGAAAATCGACCTGATCAACAATCAGGGAACAATTCTGCCCAATGATCTCAATACCCACCCATTAACCAACGCTGTTACCGTAAAGGGTGATATGCATAATAGCGGTATGCTGATTCTTAATAATTGCTCCACTTGTTCAGGACAAACCTATATTCAGGATGGAAACTGGATTGGTGAAGGCGGAACAGTACGATTTGGTACGATACTCGGTGGTGATGACAACAAAACTGACCAGCTACAAATTACCGGTGCAGCCACAGGCACGACTCATGTTCAGGTGATGAATGAAAACGGAACCGGTGCACAAACGCTGAAAGGTATTGAGCTGATCAGTACGGGCAATACAACCAGTGACGCCTTCAAACAGAAGGGGCGTATTATTGCCGGTAGCTTTGAATATCATCTGCAACAGGGAAACAACTCGGGTGACAATACGAACAAATGGTATCTGACCAGTAAAGTTAAAGATCCGAATAATAGCAATGATTCAGACAACAGCAACAATTCCAGCAATAGTGGTAGCTCCGGCAATAGCCCAGGTATAGGAAATAACTCAAATTCGTCCAATAAAGAAACGCGCATTTTCCATCCCGAGGCCGGTAGTTATGCCAGCAATTTGGTCGCAGCCAATACCCTCTTCAGCATGCGCTTAGCTGATCATCAAGGCAATGGTTGGTACATTAACCCCATTAATGGAGAAAAGAAATACAGCAACGTATGAGTAAGAATCATTCATGGACATAATAAAAATACCATGTCCGAAAAGCAATCCAAAACCACGGCCAACCGTACTGTGTTCCAGATTGGTGGCGATATTCTGGCCGGTTCTCTCACAGAACACGACCGATTGCATATCGGCTTAACCGGCGGTTATACCAAATAAGACAGTACAACCCGCAATCATCTTTCCGGATACCGTTCTGATGGTAAAGTGGAAGGCTATAGTGCTGGTCTTTATAGTACTTGGTACCAGAATCCACAGGAACGTAAAGGTGCTTATATTGATGGCTGGATTCTATACAACTGGTTCCACAATATCGTACAGGGAGAACAGCTGGCCCACGAAAAATACCACAGTCATGGCATCAGTGCATCACTGGAAACTGGCTATGATTATAGTGTAGCCTCCTATCAGACATCTGCTGATATACAGAACGACGTTTATCTTCGTCCGCAGGTACAGATTCAGTGGTCAGACGTTAAAGCAGATGATCATACTTGAACGTAATGGCACTCGTGTGTTTGGCAAAGGAAACGGTAATATTCAAACTCGTTTAGGTATGTGTCTTTCTCTAGAAAGACATCACCAAAGTGTTGTTCTGCCAGCCGCACAGAACCGTTTGCCGAAGTCAACTGGCTGCACAACACTAAAGATTATGGTGTGAACATGACTGATGCCACTACAACAATTAGAGGACGTAATAACATGGTAGAAATCACAGCTGGTATTGAAGGGCATTTCAAAAACAATCTACATCTATGGGGTATATATCACAGCAGTTTGGTAAGCATAATCAGCGTGATACGCAAGGTATGACTGGTATAAGATATACGTTCTAACGCAATTGTGCAGAAGCACCACCAAATAAAAAGCACCGCGCAAAAGGTGCTTTTTTAGTGGGTATGTTTAATAAATAATCAAATTTCAATACACGAAAAATAAGGTATAGGAAAACATTGGGACATCTACACTGCATTACAAATTATAATATTTTTCGCCCAATGTGATATTTAAGTTTCCTCTACCCTAATAGTTGTGTCAGAAATCAACTAAACTGCAGAATTGATCAGCCCCAAGTAGGTCTTTTAGCACTAGCTAAACTGTTAGCCTATAACCGCGACGGTGATCATTGCTTCAAAACTGCTATGTATAAGCGGTGGTGAATAGGGCTTATGTTTATCCAGCTGGTGGATCACTGTCAGTCTCCTATCAATGATGAAAGCATGGTTTACAGGTATCCACTTGTTGCTTTTGTGCAATTTGATCACGTTATGATTGAGAAAATTTTAATATGCGCTTAATCGCTCGGGAAGCGAAAGCCACCCAAGATCAGCATGTATTGACCTAATACCTGTTATAAGCACTGAAAAAACCAATCATCATGTAAAGTTTACGGTAAAATAGGATGCCAATATCCCATTACTTAAACGCACAAAATCTTTTTATGTGGCATATCAAAGAAATGGGTGAAATATACCAACCAATGTTTATTGATATTGATTCAAAACTGGCTTGTGCTAAGTATATGCGCGCGCAACCGTTGAATTGCCACAGATATACTCAATGATAAGGCACTGTCTTTTTAAAAGCGAACAAATCGCACTCTTACGCATACGGACTGACTATTGTACATATAATGGTCGGACACAAAGCCACATTAATGGGCTCTATCTGAGCTTAGCAGAGATTGAACACCTCAAAACCAAGACCTACAATTCCGCAAATGAATCGAATTTATGAACGATTACCTGAAGCGATGCAAACCAATGTTATGATATGAAGCTCAGGTGTTTAGATATAGACGCATCGCTGTAGATTCAACCTGATATCAAGCCATCATTTGAACTTTATCATCATGCAAGAGCACATACGGTCATTATGGTTATGGGAAAACACCTTGGCCAACTTGGCTAGGGAAAATGAGCTGATCAGAAAAAAACAACGGCTGAACTTATATTACTATTACTCCTCGGACACGCAATTTACAAATAGGCATAACAATACATAATTGGTTTCAGTCAGATTAGATTTGAGCTACGGCAAAATAATCGAGCAACTGAGCATAAAATATTTAGCCAAATCAGCGCCGTGTCTGTATTATCATACAGAGTAATCGGCAAATTACTTATGATTAAATGAATTTTTTCTCTTCTGTACTGGCCTAAGATATAAGGCCTTCCCTGAGAAAATATTTCATTCAAATTTTCAAGCTACTCTAAGAGATTACATCTATTTTTATGATCTCATTCCAATTTTTTTAAAATACTAAACTGGTTCTATTCGAGCTCAGCCTCAGAAAAATAGAAAGTAACGTAGTAACGCCGTAATAGCAATACTGCCAATAACAGTAGGCAATAATGAAAAGCGGCTAGCCAATAATAACGTCACCAATACAGCAATTAGATTAGTGATATTGTTCGTGGCAAATGCAGGCGCAATTACGGCAATTAATACACAACCAGGGATAGCTTCCAGCACTCTAGTCATGCGCGGACTTAATACGCGATTACGTAATAATAAGTAACCCGACACCCGAGTAGTATAAGTAACAACCGACATGGCCAAAATAGTAAAGAAAGCCGGAAAATCAATCATAAAGTGCCATCATAAAAGCCACACATACACCTACTAAAGAACCGATCAGAACATACCACGCACCGGGTATAAAGCAGTAGCCCGCTATCGCAGTCAGTAGACTTACCAACCATGGTATAGCTGCTTTGCAGCCCTTCCACATACCTTTAAGCAAAACCAGAAATACCGCCACAAACGCCATGTCAAAACCGTATTTCGTCACATCTCCGATAACAGGTCCGACCGCAGCACCAATTGCGGTAAAGCTGACCCAGCAAACCCATAAACCTAGGGCAGCCCCCATATAGAAATAATAATTAAATTTCCGACCAGATGTTTGTTTCGCTTCAGCAAAACCTAAAGCCCAGCTTTCGTCGCACATTAAAAACAAGGCAGGTAATACTTTGCGTGCCGGTATACCTTTTAAATAAGGAGTCAGCGCTGCCCCCATCAAAAAATGACGACTATTGACCAGCAAAGTCATCAAAGCTATCAGCAGTAAATGTGGTGGAGATGTCCATAAATTAACTGCAACAAATTCAGAACCGCCAGCAAAATTTATTCCAGCCATTAGTGCAATCTGCCCAGTGGTAACCCCGTGTTGTACCGCCTGTGCACCTAAAACCATCGCAAATGGAATGAAGCTCAGCATAATAGGTAATGCAGCTAGCAATCCGCGTTTCAGTTCCTGTCTGGGTAATAATTGATTAGCAGACAACACTTTGGTAACAATTTTCCAAGTTTAAATAAATGATAATATTATATTAATAGTATCCGGACGTTGTCAAAGCTTATCTTTACTCGTTTTAGTAAACTGGCTAGAACTTAATGATGATGTACAATCAATTGTTATTCATCCTATTAATCAATCTTAAATGAATATAAAAAATAATTGTACATTACTGATTACACTAGCCAGTCTGCTACTAAGTCTAAGTGCCAATGCACAAACTTCATTTCAATTACAGAATGGCGATCTGATCTTTCAGGAAGCCTGTAATGGAGGGATGAATAGCGCAATTAAAGCTGCTACAAAGGGAATAAACGGATACAACTTTACACATGTTGGAATTGTAGAGAAAAAAAACAACGGTCAATATCACGTGATCGAAGCTACTCATCCAAAGGTTAGAATCACTCCTCTGCAGGCCTATCTGCATCCCAAAAATAAATGTACTCCACGCTCGGTTGTTGGTAGATTAAAACCCCCTTACCAATCGCTAATCCCACCGGCGTTGACACAGGCTAAATTAAAAGTAGGCAAAAAATATGATGATGCTTTCGATATTAATAATGACCGATATTATTGTTCTGAGTTAATTTATCAGATTTTCAAAGAAGCCAATCACGGGCAAGACGTTTTCACTTTACGAGCAATGACTTTCAAATCCAAAGATACTGGAGAATTTCCGGCTTATTGGAAAGAACATTTCAAGAAAATGGGTTTGCCAATTCCAGAAGGTCAGCCCGGCAACAACCCCGGCGATATGTCCCGTTCTGAATTACTGGATATCGTGCATTATTACTAATAAATTGAGCATACCAGCTGTTACCAAGCAGCCAAAAGAATCCAATTTGCAATACAGCTGGCGGCTTTTTGCCTATTCGGTTCAGTAACTGGATTTTCCACTTGATTGTAATGACACATACAATCCAATTCGATTGGATCATGACAACATAAAACATACATCGCTAAAGGATTGATTAAATCCGGTTGCAAAAATTAGCGGTATTCCTCAATGGCCTTAAACAATGACAATATACACTGTTATAGAATACTTCTATACCAAAAATGGCTAAAGTTTTAAAATATTCAGGTACTGGCAATAGATTATATTAAATTAATAATAATTTAGCTCAGAATAAAAAGATCAAGATCAGCAGAAATATTATTTTTTTCTTAATGTTATTATGTGTAGAAATGATGTGTTATGCGCAAACAAACGATGAATTT
>JAGGIK010000065.1 GCA_024103515.1 Snodgrassella sp.
AGGAAAATAGAAAAAGGTAGTGACTGGAGAATAATCGGACATCAACAAAACTATGTGCCTACCGATATGGATAACGTATATTTCACCTATGGCGTTCAAAAATGGTGTAAAAAAGTAGATATTTGGGGAAATAAAACCCCAATATCTGAACAAGAAGCCGAATCGCTACCTGATGTAGCTCCATTGGGTGACTATAATATTAGAAAGGAATTATTAAAAGATATCTGAAGCCATGCTGGGAAGGGTATTATGCTTTTTCCAGCTTTTATTTATTTCAGGAGTAGTACTTGTACTATACCCTGAAACCAGCACAATAATGCTGAAGTTAATTAAAAATTCTACTGGTTTTTACATCAAACGGTATCTGTTAATCAATTTAATACCTGCTTATACCCACCCGTGTATGGATTACCAGTTTTGAAACAAATAAATAATTACATATTCTGAAAGCATTTACAGCCCTACCAAGACCAAAAACCATCTGTAACACCCAGCACTACCACTACGATGCCGAACACCGCCTGAGCGAAGTACGTATCGAACAGCTCAACAAAACCGAACGATACCGCTACCTCTATGACGCCCTTGGCAGACGCATCGAAAAACAGAAGTTAGACCGCGAAGGCCAACTCTACAACCGTACCCGCTTCCTGTGGGACGGCTTAAGAATGATTCAGGAAACCGGCCCGAATCACCCCACAGCCTGTATATCTACACCGACCAGCACAGCTACGAACCACTGGCGCGCATCGATAAACGCGGCAGCGAAGAGCAAGAAATACGCTACTTCCATACCGACCTCAATGGTTGCCCGGAAGAGCTCACCGATGCAGAGGGCAAAATACTGTGGGAATGCAGCTATCAGCTATGGAGCAAACGCATCAATGAAATCGAACATATCCCCATCCAACAAAATCTTAGATATCAGGGACAATATTCAGACCGGGAAACCGGCTTACATTACAACACCTTCAGGTACTATGATCCAGATATAGGACGCTTTACCCAGCCGGATCCAATTGGGCTGCTGGGTGGCTTGAATCTGTATCAATATGCACCTAATGGGTTGACTTGGGTCGATCCGTGGGGGTTACCTCGATATTCGGGTATTGATTTTTCTGGAACAGATGCTTTATATCAGGGTAGCGTAAATATTGTTAAGATAGAAATGACTGGAGGAAGATATGGTGATTTTAAAAATGCCAATAAGATTGCAGATTATACAAATTCTAAAGGTAATATAACGGATAGCTCTCATCCAGAAGGACATATATGGCATCATTTCAATGATTATGATACTAAAACAAATACATCAACTATGCAACTAGTAAAAATAGAAGCACATGAAGCTACATATCCACATGCAGGTTCTGTTAGTCAGTTTGAAAAATATTACGATGTTAAATACGAAACACCCAAAGCTAAGGCTAAAGCTAAAAAGATTTCTTCTAAGCTTTCTGGTAAATGTTAATGGAGGAATATGATATGAATTTTGATAAGATGGAAACATATTATGACGATGATGGCATAGCACTAGATATTATTTTACATACTTTTGGCCATTAAAAAATTCCAGTTATTTATTTGGAGTCAGATATTTGTGATAAAAAATGAAAGTAGATATTAATTTTATTATATCGCATCAAGCTGAACTTCATAATATAATTAAAAAAGAAATAGCTTCATATATTAATAAAATTTACAACAAAAATTTATATAAATGTACATTAATGAAAATCTATTTATTATCGGATATTGAAAATGAATATGGTTTTTTATTTAATTGGCCAGGGGATGCAGAATATGGCAAAGGGATACAAATTAAAGATTTATCAGTGAAGAAAATAGGGAGTGCAGAAATAGCGTTTCTTTAAAGCACTGTGTTTATATAGAAGGCAACCCATATAATCGTGCCCGCTTTCTATGGGATGACTGGCCAAAAGCATGGTCTGCATTTAATTTGGCCAAAGAGATTTACCACGACAATATAATCTAGGCTAAACTATCATAGTTTTGATTGCTATTTTTGTTTGCAGATAGCAACAGTATCTTGCAATCTTGTAATTTATTTTTACCGACCAGCAATTACTATCCGGTAATTCAAACAGATGGTCATTCAATCACGCTGCCAATTATAAGAAAGGATAAAAATGAGTGTACAGAATAAAGTGGTTATTATTACCGGTGCGTCATCAGGCATCGGCGCAGCAACAGCTCGTTTGCTAGCTAAAAATGGTGCCAAAGTCGTGTTGGCTGCACGTCGTGAACCACAATTACAGCAATTGCAACAGGAAATAACTCTGTGCGGCGGACAGGCTGTTTATCAAGTTACTGATGTGCGTCAGCCGGAACATTTGCAATTATTGGTTGATCTGGCACAACAGCGTTTTCAGGCTATAGATGTGATTTTTAATAATGCCGGTATTATGCCTACTTCGCCCATAAGTGCGTTGAAAACCAAAGATTGGGTTGACATGATTGATATTAATCTGAAAGGTGTGCTTAATGGTATAGCGGCGGTGATGCCAATTTTTACTCGTCAGCAATCGGGACACATTATCACTACCTGCTCAATTGCTGGCATCAGGAATTATATTAACTGCGGCGTATATGGAGCCACCAAATTTGCTGTTCACAATCTGATGGAAGTTATCCGGCAGGAAAGTGTCAGAGAAGGCACAAACATTCGCACTACCACTCTGAATCCGGCGGCCATTAATACTGAGTTGTTGCACAGCATTACGGATGAAGCTGTGTTGCAAAGCATGACTAAGCTATATCAGAAAGTTGGCATTAGTCCTGATGCCATTGCTCGAGTGGTTAATTTTGCCATTGAACAACCAGAAGACACAAATATCAGTGAGCTAACCATTTATCCAACTAAACAGGCTTAGCTTTTTTGACGATCTCTCAGGTAATGTAGATCAATATTTCTTAGCATTACTTAATGTCATTTAGGATGATTGTTTTTATTCATTACGGATAGTTGATTGCTGCTGTTATAATGCTGAGTATTGCAATTATTTTTGAAAATCGCTAGCAATAAATGCAACTGCTCCATCCTTGCAATGATATAAAGAGCCCGAGCATGTTACTCGGGCTTGGATTTTGTCCTAAATATAATTTCCAATCTAAAGATGGTTGTTAGAACAATTTATTTTCGATTGCGCAGATAATCCAGTGTTTTCAACTGGGCAATTGCCGCGGCTAAAGCTATATGAGCCTTGGCCAGTGTAGCATCATCCTTAGCATCATGAATATTGGATTCCGCCACCTTTTTAGCTTCTTCGGCTCGTTGCAGATCCATTTCTTCACTGCGAACGGCAACATCTGCTAAAAGGGTTATTTTGTCCGGTTGTACCTCCAGAACACCACCTGATACGGCCACCAGAATTTCTTCTTTCTGATCGGGTACCCTCAAACGCAGTGCACCGGGACGCACCAGGCTCATAATGGGTTCGTGGCGAGGATAAATGCCGAGTTCACCCTCTAGTGTCGGCACCACGACAAAACTGGCTTCACCAGAATAGATATTCTCTTCATTACTCACCACTTCCACTTGCATGGTACTCATCAAGCGCTCCTTAATTTAGGGTTTTCGCTTTTTCAGTAGCTTCTTCGATATTACCGATCATGTAAAAAGCTTGTTCCGGTAGGTGATCATATTCACCATTCAGAATTGCTTTAAAGCCAGCAATAGTATCACGCAAGGATACATATTTTCCTGGAGATCCGGTAAACACTTCTGCCACATGGAAAGGCTGCGATAGGAAACGTTGAATTTTACGGGCGCGATTTACGGTTAGCTTATCTTCGTCAGACAATTCATCCATACCCAAAATTGCGATAATATCGTTCAATTCTTTGTACTTCTGTAACGTAGTCTGTACGCCACGTGCTACGTCATAGTGATCTTGACCAATTACCGCCGGATCTAGCTGGCGGGAGGTTGAATCCAATGGATCTACGGCTGGATAAATACCTAAGGAAGCAATATCACGACTCAATACTACGGTCGCATCCAGATGAGCAAATGTTGTAGCTGGAGATGGGTCAGTCAAGTCATCGGCTGGTACATATACCGCCTGAATAGAGGTAATGGAACCGGTTTTGGTAGAAGCGATACGCTCCTGCAAACGACCCATTTCCTCCGCCAGTGTTGGCTGATAACCCACTGCTGACGGCATACGGCCTAACAGCGCTGATACTTCTGTACCGGCCAAGGTGTAGCGATAAATATTGTCGATAAATAGCAATACGTCACGACCTTTGCCATTTTCGTCTTTTTTATCACGAAAATATTCTGCCATGGTCAGACCTGTCAAGGCCACACGCAGACGGTTACCTGGTGGCTCGTTCATCTGACCATATACCATTGCCACTTTATCTAGTACGTTGGAATCTTTCATCTCGTGATAGAAGTCGTTACCTTCACGAGTACGCTCACCCACACCCGCAAACACAGACAAGCCGCTATGCGCTTTGGCAATGTTGTTAATCAGCTCCATCATGTTTACGGTTTTACCAACGCCGGCACCACCGAAGAGACCAACCTTACCACCTTTGGCAAACGGACACAGTAAGTCAATTACCTTGATCCCGGTTTCCAGCAGTTCAGTTGAGCTGGACAGCTCGTCAAACTTGGGAGCCAGCTGGTGAATAGAGCGGCTGGTTTCAGCTTTGATTTCACCAGCTTCATCCACCGGACGACCCAAAACGTCCATAATACGACCCAATGTAGCGGTACCAACTGGCACGGTAATCGGGGCGCCGGTATTCACGACAGCCATACCGCGCTTTAATCCATCGGAAGTACCCATCGGTATAGTACGTACAATACCATCACCCAGTAACTGTTCGACCTCAAGAGTTAAGTCAGTATCAACCAGTTTTAAAGCGTCATACACATTTGGAATAGCATCATGTGGAAACTCTACGTCCACCACTGCACCAATAATTTGTACGATTTTGCCTTGGCTCATTATCGCATCCTAAGTTTATTTGGCCTGTACCGCTTATACAGCGGCAGCTCCGGCCACAATTTCTGATAACTCTGTGGTAATCGCCGCCTGACGCGATTTGTTATATACCAAACGCAATTCTTTAATGGCATTGCTGGCATTGTCAGTAGCAGCTTTCATTGCCACCATGCGCGCAGCCTGTTCAGCAGCCATATTCTCAGATAAAGCCTGATATACCACAGATTCTAAATAACGGCGGATTAAAAATTCCAACACTTGCTTCGGGGATGGTTCATAAACATATTCCCAGCCATATTCCTTGCTTTCGGAAACCTCGTCTAGCACACTTTGTCCGATAGGCAACAGAGTTTCCAAACGTGGTTCTTGACGCATGGTATTAATAAAGCCGGCATATACTAGATAAATGGTATCTAGCTGACCTTTGGCATAGCGCTGAAAAATTTCAGTTAACGGCCCCAACAATACAGCCAGTTTAGGCGTATCACCCATACCCACGGCACTGGCAATTACATTGAGACCGACACGGTTGCAGGCTGCTAACCCTTTACTGCCCAGACACACTATTTCGGTATCCAGACCCTGCTCGTGGCATTCCTGCACTTTATGAAAAAATGCTTTCAGGATATTAGCATTCAAACCACCACATAATCCCTTGTCGCTGGTAATAACGATAAAACCAATACGTTTACTGTCATTATTATTACGCAACATAGGAATATTATGATCGGTATGGGTTTGAGCCAAATGGTTCATCACCAGACGAATCTTATCGGCGTACGGGCGCGCCTGACGCATCCGTTCCTGAGTCTTCCGCATTTTAGAGGTTGACACCATCTGCATCGCTTTGGTGATCTTTTGGGTATTCTGAACACTGCGAATTCTGGTGAGAATCTCTTTTCCTACTGCCATTTCAGACTCCTTTTAATAACACGCTTACGCTTAGAAGTTGTAAGACGATTTGAAAGTCTTCATGGCGTCATTCAGTTTCTGAGCATTTTCATCACTCAGCGTTCCGGTTGCATCAATATCCTGCAATACTTGTGGACATTGGGTACGCACATGACCTAAAAAATCCGCCTCGAAAGCCAGTGCTTTGTCTACCGGAACATCTTCATAGGAACCATTATTAATCGCCCATAAAGTCAAAGCCATTGCGCCGGTACTGAGGGTACTAAACTGCTTCTGTTTCATCAGCTCGGTCACCACTTCACCATGGCGTAACTGTTTGCGAGTTGCTTCATCCAGATCAGAAGCGAACTGTGAAAATGCAGCCAGCTCGCGGTATTGTGCCAGTGCCAAACGAATACCACCACCCAATTTTTTGATGACTTTGGTCTGTGCTGCACCACCTACACGGGACACAGAGATACCCGCATTGATAGCAGGACGGATACCAGAGTTAAATAAGTCTGTTTCCAAAAAGATTTGTCCGTCAGTAATGGAAATCACGTTGGTCGGAACGAAAGCAGAAACGTCACCGGCTTGCGTCTCAATAATTGGTAAAGCGGTCAGTGAACCGGTTTTGCCTTTTACCGCACCCTTGGTTATCTCTTCTACTTCATGCGCATTAATACGGGAAGCACGTTCCAGCAAACGAGAGTGAAGATAGAATACGTCGCCCGGATAAGCTTCACGACCGGGCGGGCGGCGCAACAACAGGGAAATCTGACGGTAGGCAACAGCCTGTTTGGACAGATCATCATACACGATCAGTGCATCTTCGCCGTTATCACGGAAATATTCACCCATGCTGCAACCGGCATACGGAGCAATATATTGCAGAGCAGCTGCTTCTGAAGCGGTAGCGGCAACAATAATGGTGTGATCCATGGCTCCCTGCTCTTCCAGTTTGCGTACGACGCTGGCAATAGAAGAAGCTTTTTGACCAATAGCAACATAAATACAGATAACGCCGGTATCTTTTTGATTGACGATAGCATCAAGTGCTACAGCTGTTTTACCTGTCTGACGGTCGCCAATAATCAACTCGCGCTGGCCACGACCAACCGGTACCATTGAATCAATGGCTTTCAAACCAGTTTGCATGGGTTGATCCACAGACTGTCGAGCAATCACACCTGGAGCTATTTTTTCTACCGGAGCTGTGTGTGAGGCATTAATTGGACCTTTGCCGTCAATCGGGCGACCCAGTGCATCAACCACGCGGCCTACCAGCTCACGACCTACCGGCACTTCCAGAATACGACCGGTACAGGTTACTTCATCACCTTCTTTAATATGTTCGGATTCGCCCAGAATCACGGCACCTACAGAATCGCGCTCTAGGTTCATGGCGAGTCCAAATGTATTGCCGGGAAACTCGAGCATTTCACCTTGCATCACGTCTGACAAGCCATGAACGCGCACAATCC
>JAGGIK010000066.1 GCA_024103515.1 Snodgrassella sp.
CTTGCTGATCAAGTTTAACCATTTGTGCTTTGAAATCAGCACTGAAAGAGCGTCGTATGCGTTGTTGTTGATTGATCATTTTTTCCTTTTTAGTGTTAAGTTTACCTTACCCCCTAAAAAAGTTATATGAATTAGTGTTGCCTATCCATATATTTCTTCATAATTTTATATTATATAAAAAGTTGTATTAGGTAACATGGTGTTTAGCTGGTTTAGAATATAATCTAAGTGATGTTTCCGTAATTCGTTTCCTACATTCATTACGCTGGGGTAATCCAGCTTGAAGTCCCCATTAATGCGATTATCATTATGATATTCATCTGAATGTCCAACGAATGGAACATTCTCCACAGTGTGCCCAAATTTATGAGCAATAGGAAATTGATAATAATCTTTTAAACCAATATAACTCTTATAGTTTGATTTAATATCTTCAGTATCTAAGCTAATTATTCTTTGCTCCCAGATTACATAACTTGTTTCAAACCCAACCCCGGAGCTATTTTGATTACCTTTACTGTCCAATGAGGATTGGTTAATACCCATTTGATATCAAAAATTACGGTGAAAATACTATTCTTATGTTTTCAGCAAAGCTAGATAATCTCTTAATTTTTAAATTAAAATAATTTCCCCAAATTTTGCTAATAAGAATATCAGTAGATTGATGGAATTTTCCTTTTTCCCTTATGGTCCAAGGAGTAGCTCGGGTAAATCGGTTATATTACCATTTTTCCTGAACAAGAATGGTATTTCTGTCTTCTTCTAGGGAGATATTCATTATTTATGATTTTGCCCAATTAGTAAACGTGTTTCCGGTGAATTCCGGACCATTATCTACTCGTATTTTGAGTAGATAAGCATGATATTCGGCCAGTTTATCCAGATAACGGGTAATCCTGCCAGCCGGTAAACTGACCGCAATATCAATGCCTAACGCCTTACGATTAAAATCATCTATCACATTGAAGGTTCTAACCTGCGTTGATGGCGACTATAGTCACTGATAAAATCCAGTGCCAGCGAAAAATAAGACAATGCTGATCCACTATGTGCGGAGGCGCAGGCTAAGTTCATGCCAGAGTTGTTGTGGTTTGATCAGTTTCAATAAGCCCAAAATTAGGGTGACCAGTAGCAGTATGCTGAAAATCGCTGCTATTGATTTTTGTAGCAGCATCTTAGCTTTCTCCTGTCAGGACACTGCGGCAACGATTAATACACGTGCAAATCATAAGCAGGATACAAATGCACCATATCAGATTATTCCATCGGTTAGTTGTGGCCATATGGTCAGTAAGAATGCTTATATGCCAAATATCAAGGCTTGGTCGCTCTTGCCCATGGGGCAGGTAAAGTTTCTGATGCCATTAATGGTTTGAGCGAGCAGGCCACAGAACTTTATTATGGTTGTGCATGAGACCATAATCAGCACTAAATCCATGCTGCTGTGTGTCAGAAGTGAAAAAGGTAGATAAAGGGCAATGTCGGAGAGGAAATCACCTAATTCATTCAGAATGGCTCCAAGCCGGCTTTGTTGGTGGAACTCTCGAGCTAGCATGCCATCGATGGCATTTAAGGCCATACGGATAAATAGAGCAAAAGGTAATAGCTAGCACAGACTAGGGCGGAAGAAATAAGTTAGGATGCCATCAATTAGAATGGAACAAGCCATGGCAGCGAGGGGGATCTGATTGGTGGTCAGTTTTTTTGCTACAACCAGAACATTAGTGGTCGTAATAGTTTCTGGAAAGCAGGTTTGATATTGTAAAGTGTGATTCTCTGCAAAAGTAAGTATCTGTTATGTTTTGCTTATAATGTTTATTTTATTTGTTGTTAAATTTTTCTTTTTTTTTGACTAATTGTTTGGATTTTTTGAAAATGGCTTAGGCTGTTTGTTTATTTAAGCTTTTCTAGTATATGTTTTATTATTAAATGTGTTTTTGGCGTTTTTTGTTAAACTACTAAATGATAAGTATAAGCCAATGATGGTGGTTATCATTGGCTTTAGTTGAGTTGCAATTTATGGGTTATTGGTTTTGTGGCAGCGCCCAAGTATGGCTTTGGTCATAGGATCGCATGAACTGCTGAAACTCAGCAGATAGGTAGGCAGCTTTGATGTCTTTTGCCCATTGGGTATTTTTATTTTTTTCGTTGATGGCCACGACCATTTCCATTTCTGGAATGACTTTTTCACGTAATACTGCTTTTCGAGGATCCAGTTTTGACTGATAGGCGATACCACCGGAAGCGAAACCAAAATCTACTTCAGCCAGGATGCGTGGAATCAATACTGAATCGACGGGTGTGATTTTCAGTTGTTTGGGGTTATTGGCTATATCTTTAGGTGTGGCCAGTATCGGGTTGGTATTGGGCTTCAGCGTGATTAGCTGATTGTCTGTTAAGACGCGTAATGCACGCGAGGTATTAGCCGGATCATTGGGAATTAGTACGGTAGCGCCATTAGGTGCCTGTTGAAAAGAGTTGTATTTATTGGAATAGAATGCTGCAGGCAAGGTGGGAATATGAACTAAGGGGTATAGGTGCGTATTTTTTTCTTGATTAAAGACGTTGATATAGGATGTGTGCTGATCAAGATTGAAATCAACCTGACCGCTGTCTACAGATTGATTGTTGACTTCTAATGTGGAAAACATTATGGTCTCGATGGTATAGCCTTTTTTTTCAAGTAGCGGTTTAATACCTTGTTCAAATATGGTGCTGTAGGGCATGGCAGAAGCGCCGAAAACCAGTTGTTTTTTGTCTGATGCACCAGTATTGGTATTTTGCTCGGAACACGCAAATAATCCGGCTGTGAGCATGCAGGATAAGATAAAATAGATAATTTTTTTCATGATTTCATTTGATAAAATTTGATGTGGGGTTTTAGTATATAATCATGACTGCATGATTAATATAATGTTTTTTAATAACTTTACTACTAATTAGTATAAGCGGTTGTAATTTTGCTTACTTTTTAGAATATATATGCTCACAGATTTAGAAAAACAAGCTATACGCGATCATTATCAGAATATTGCTTTAAGTTTGCCAAATTTTCGACCACGTAAAGCGCAGCGTGAGATGATTGCAGCCATTGCTCATGCGTTTGCCCGTAGTTTGGTGCCGGTAGAGGGGGAGGATGCGCCTAAACGTAATGGCGAATCTATAGCGGTGATTGAAGGTCCGACTGGTGTAGGTAAGAGTTTGGCCTATTTGCTCGCTGGTGGCATTATGGCGCAGACTAGACAAAAGAAGTTGGTTGTCAGCAGCGCCACTGTTGCACTACAAGAACAGTTAGTAGGACGGGATTTGCCTTTTGTGGTGGAGCATAGCGGGCTGAATCTCAGTTTTGCGCTGGCCAAAGGACGCGGTCGCTATTTGTGTCCATATAAGCTTTATCAACTCACGCAGTTGAATGCTCAGGATAGTTTGCAGGGATTTGAAACGCCTTCTTTTTTATGGGACAGAAAACCGAAAAATGAAGAAATAGCAGTGCTGCGAGAGATGGCTGATCAGTTTGACGCACGTCATTTTAATGGCGACCGCGATACATGGCCGGAAAAAATAGATGACTTGTTATGGCAAAAGGTGACCAATGATCGGCACGGCTGCCTAAAAGCAGCTTGTCCCAACCGGCCAGAATGTCCGTTTTTTTTGGCACGGGAAATGCTGGAAAATGTAGATGTTGTGGTGGCTAATCATGATCTGCTGCTGGCTGATATAGGTATGGGCGGCGGGGTAATCCTGCCATCGCCTGCAAACAGTTTTTATTGTATTGATGAAGCACATCATCTGCCACAGAAGGCTTTGCAGCAGTTTGCTGCTGAGCATAGTCTCAATCAAGCATTATGGTTTCTCGACCGTATCGGTAATGTAGTGGATAAAGTAGCAGCGGTGCTGGATAAGAGTGAGCTGGCGCTATCGGCTACTGAAGCTGCAACTGCTTTGCAGGAAAGTTTTCAGGAGTGGCTGATCCAGTTAGCGGATGTGCCAGATTTAAGAATAGACGACGGTAAGAATGACAGTAGCTGGTTGTGGTCTAATGGGGTTATACCGGATAATTTGACTGTACTGGTTAATAATACTTCTATATGCGCTAGAATGTTGCTTAAACATATTAATAGTTTGAGTGAGGCGCTATCATCCGCGCGACGGGATAAAAATCAGGATGGCAGTCTGCTGGATCTGTTAAGTGGCGATTTGGGCATGTTACTGGCTCGGTCAGAGCAATTGGTGAGTGTATGGGATTTGCTGGCAACAGAAGTGGTGGCGGGTGAGGCACCTCTAGCCAAATGGATTATGTGTGTAGTTGGTGACAAGGTTGATTACAGTTTTCATGCTTCCCCGATCAGCAGTGCAGCTAAACTGGCTTTTGGATTATGGTATCGAGCCGCAGGTGCCCTTCTGACATCTGCTACTTTGCGTTCATTGGGTAATTTTGATTTATTACTGAATCAAACAGGTCTGAAAAGTTTAACTGAGACCACGATGCTGGCTTTGGATAGTCCGTTTGACTTTGCCGAGCAGGGCGAACTGTATATTCCAGCGCTAATAGCCAGCCCCAGAGAACCAGTGGCACACACGGCTGAAATTGTACAGTGGTTACCTAAGTTGATTAATGCACAGGAAGAGATCGGAACACTGGTGCTGTTTTCTTCTCGCAAACAAATGCAGGAAGTCGCCTTAAAATTGCCCGATACTCACTTGCCGTTATTGTTGGTACAGGGTGAGTTACCCAAACCGGTATTGTTACAGCGTCATCAGGATGCAATCAATGCTGGCAAGCCAAGTGTTATTTTTGGTCTGGATAGCTTTGCCGAAGGACTGGACCTGCCAGGGGAGCTTTGTGTACAGGTTATTATTGCCAAACTACCATTTGCCATGCCAGATAATCCGATTGAAAAAACGCGCAATCAATGGATAGAGGCACGCGGAGGGAATCCTTTTATGGAAATTACGGTGCCAGAAGCGAGTATTAAGTTGATACAGGCAGTTGGTCGCCTAATTCGTACTGAAAGTGACTATGGCCGCATCACCATTCTGGATAATCGTATTTTAACGGCGCGGTACGGTAAGCAACTTCTTGCCTGTCTACCACCGTTTAAGCGGATCGGTTAGGCGCAATTATTCTGTTTTTCTGGTAAAGGGAAGCGATAAATGTTGTCATATGTTTAGAGAACAGCAATTGACAATTGATTGATTAATCTTTAATATTAGAGGCTTTCGTATATTTATCTGGATTAGCTTCTATGAAAACCTTTTCAGCTAAGCCGCATGAGGTGAAGCGTGATTGGTATGTAGTTGATGCGCAAGACAAAGTTCTTGGTCGTCTGGCTGCAGAAATCGCTCGCCGTCTTCGTGGCAAACATAAGCCAGAATACACGCCGCATGTTGATACCGGCGATTACATTATCGTAATCAATGCTGACAAACTGCGTGTAACTGGTCAAAAACAGACTGATAAAAAATACTACCGTCATTCGGGTTATCCTGGTGGCATTTATGAGCGTACTTTTGCTGAAATGCAAAACCAGTTTCCGGGTCGCGCATTGGAAAAAGCGGTTAAAGGTATGTTGCCTAAAGGTCCATTGGGCTATGCTATGATCAAAAAACTGAAAGTATATGCTACTGCAGAACATGCTCATGCTGCCCAACAACCTAAAGTTTTAGAAATCTAAGGACACGCAATGAACGGTAAATATTACTACGGCACGGGTCGCCGCAAAAGTTCAGTGGCTCGTGTTTTCCTGCAAAAGGGTAACGGTCAGATCATCGTTAATGGTCGCCCGCTGGATGAATTCTTTGGTCGTGAAACCGGCCGCATGATTGTTCGTCAGCCATTGGTGCTGACTGAAAATCTGGAAGCATTCGATATTAAAGTTAATGTTGTAGGTGGTGGCGAAACTGGACAGTCTGGTGCGATTCGTCATGGTATCACACGTGCGCTGATTGATTATGATGCAGCTTTGAAGCCTACTCTGGCTGCTGCTGGTTTGGTTACTCGCGACGCACGTAAAGTTGAGCGTAAGAAATTTGGTCTGCGTAAAGCACGCCGTGCTAAACAGTTCTCCAAACGTTAATCTGTATTGTTGGATTTCAAGCAGTTTACGAATTCAGAAAAAGAGCCTTTATGGCTCTTTTTGTTTTATATTTAGTTAACGGAAACGAATTATTTATAATTTAAGATTTTAATTCATCTAATAAGCGTAAAGCCAGTAGCCCATGCCCCATTGTTGCTCCTGCTCTGACAGATGCAGCAACAGAAATAAGTTCAGCTAATTCCTGTTTACTTGCTCCTACGCGCATAGCGCCTTTAGTATGAATATCAATACAGTAAGCACATTGTGTAGTCAGGGCGACGGCTAATGCAATAAGTTCTCTGGTTTTGATTGGGATAATGCCATCTTCACGCTTGGTTGTGTGGTGATCGAATTCTATAAAAGCCTGTGCTTCCTGCGGTGCAAGAGTCAATAAGGAAGCTACATATTTGATATCATCTGGAGATTGGTAATTACTCATTTAAATTTTCCTTAAGGTTAAATAATTTATAATTAGTAAGTGGATTGGTTCGCTAAGAATAAAAATAAATACAATAAATTTAATATGTTGTACTATTTTTACTTTAGGTGTGCTGAAAGTAATTCATTTTTTTGAACATGGAATACATGTTTTACTTGGATTGGTTATTGTTATGATGAACCTGATTAGCCAACAGGCAGGGCATGCTTTTAATGCAATAAATCCTGAAATGGCTGATGTAAGTGCTAATATAATGCTCCACCCAGTGCCTTGAATAAAAAGATATATTGTAAAAGCGAGCAAACTCAATCCTGTATATCTACGGAGTAAATGTCTTAATATGGAACTATTTCTAAACATCCCGTCCCTTTTTAAGTTAAAAGAGTGAAAACTGGAAAAATAAACTTAAACCAGCATGACTATGCTTAGGGAGCATGTATTGAATTAAAGCTTAAACTGATAGGGTTGTGAAAACAGATAAAATTGTTCTTTTTTGTCTTCTATTCATCCAAAAATATTTGTCAAGTCAGTTTTTCTTTTATCATTGACCTAGCCCGGTGCAGTCTACTTTTTACTGCTTCAATAGTTATACCTAATTTTTTGGCGGCTTCGGGTGCAGTATATTCTTCAATATCTCGTATAATTAATATTTGGCGATAAATTGGTGGTAGGGTCATAATTGCATTGATTAAATCAATGCGCAGATTTAAATCAGAATCATGTGTTGTTATGTTTTCCAGATTAGATTCTGTTTCGGTATTTTTTGATAGTCGGGACCTAAATAACCGAT
>JAGGIK010000067.1 GCA_024103515.1 Snodgrassella sp.
AACCATTTATAATACTGAAAGACCTCATGAAGCACTAAATAATATGACGCCGATTGAGTATAAAACACTAAAACAAGTAGCATGATTTTCTACGTCTGTTTTGTACTAACTATGGGGTATTTACAATAATTTCATGCAATCTAAATATTTAATGATAATAGCATATACTAAAATTTACACATTTCAAAAATAAAATAAAACTAAAATGATTTATTCAAGGTAATAATATTATTAAATTAAATTGAGCAATTTTTAGTAAAACATCTTATGCACTTATAGAGAATGATATTAAGCATAAAGTGTAAACAACCTGACATTTTCCTACAAACAAATTTTATATTGAATTCACATACCAATTAGTCAATTTAATTCTGAATTAACAGTCTTCTTATAAACTAAATCTTTTTACCCTGATTAGGGCAAAAAATTTCAGTTACACACACTTCTATTCAGCTAAAATTCAATTTCTTTACTACCATTATAATGATGATAAGCAGTGCCAGCTTAACAAAACAACATTGATAGCTGGCACTGAATATATAAACCTGACTTAATAAAGATCAAAGCATTTAATGAGTTAATAATTGCTTTAAAAACTGTTGTGCCCGCTCATGTTTTGGATGAGCGAAAAACTCTTTCGGTGGGGCTTCTTCGACAATTTTACCGTGGTCCACAAAAACAACCCGATCCGCTACTTCTCGCGCAAAACCCATTTCATGGGTTACTACCATCATGGTCATGCCACTCAATGCCAGATCCTTCATCACTTTTAGCACCTCACCAATCATTTCAGGGTCCAATGCAGAAGTAGGTTCATCAAACAGCATCACCCGCGGTTCCATGGCCAATCCTCGAGCAATGGCAACTCGCTGCTGTTGCCCGCCAGATAATTGCTGCGGGAACGCATCAGCTTTGTGAGCCAAACCAACAATATTTAATAACTCTCTTGCCTTTTCCTCAGCTTCTGCGCGACTTAATTTTTTCACCTGGATTGGAGAAAGTACAATATTATCCAGAACAGACAAATGCGGATACAAATTAAAATGCTGAAATACAAAACCGACCTCAGTACGAATTTTATTCAGATCAGCATGAGAGGCAGCCACATTTATGCCATCAACCCAGATTTCACCTTGTTGAATTTTCTCTAACTGATTAACCGTACGGATCAGCGTAGATTTACCACTACCTGATGGCCCGCATACAACCACCACTTCACCCTGTTCTACCTTAAGATCTACCCCATTAATGACGTGCAAATCCTTAAACCACTTATGAACATTCTTAAATTCAATCATGTATTCCTCAGTACCATAAAGCTACCAGCCTCAACTTATCTTGACTGATACATCAACGTCTAACAGATGATTACTTAACGCCACATACAATTCTGGTGCAACTCGCTCAGGCCTGTCACCCGGATCGATCCCGACTCTAATCATAGCCGCATCATCTGCCCATTCCTTCAAATTATTATGAATCGTTTTACGACGCTGCTGAAACGCTTGCTTTACCAGCGCAGTAAAATGTGTGAAATCACGAGCGACACCAATTCGTCCCTTTTGCGGAATCATTCTCACTACCGCTGAATCAACTTTCGGCGCCGGCTTAAACGACTCAGGTGGCACATCAATTAAACATTCCATTTCAAAAAAATACTGCAACATGACACTCAAGCGTCCATAATCATTTGTGCCAGTTACACCAACCATCCGTTCAACAACCTCTTTTTGCAACATAAAATGCATATCGACAATATCATCAACATATTCACCAAACCGAAACAGCAAAGGCGTAGAAATATTGTAGGGTAAATTACCAACAATTTTTTTTCGACCAGGGACACGGTTAAAATCAAACTGCAGCACATCCCCTTCATGGATTACCAATTTGGAGGAAAAAGATTGGTTGCGTAATCTTGCCACAATATCACGATCAATTTCAATTACATGTAATTGCTTAACTGCCGCGGCCAAAGGTTCAGTAATCGCTGCAAGTCCCGGACCAATTTCAATTACGGTATCGTCATATTGTGGACGTACAGCACGGACAATATCCAGAATAATTGCTTTATCTTGTAAAAAATTCTGGCCAAAGCGTTTACGGGCACGATGTTCTTTCATATTATTTCCTTCAAATTTGCCCCATTATAAAACAGTCATGACCAGACCTATCATATTCTTCCATCTATTTTCAGCTTAAAATAAATTTAGCCCTAATCACCAGCAAATTTAACAACTTAATTCGGCAAATAACGCATAGGGTTAACTGCCTGACTGTTTACACGCACCTCAAAATGCAGTTTCACCCTAGTTGTACCACTATCACCCATAGTTGCTATTACTTGCCCAGCCTGTACCGTCTGACCATTGCGTACCTTCATCGTCTCATTGTGCGCATAAGCTGTGATTGTAGAATTACTATGCTTAATCAGAATTAGCCTGCCATAGCCGCGTAATTCATTACCGGCATACTGTACAGTACCAGCAGCAGCGGCTTTTACCGGCATACCGCGTTCACCAGCAATATCAATGCCTTTCTGTGTCTGCCCATTAAAATTACTGATCACTCTTCCCCGCACAGGCCATTGAAGCTTAATATTCGGCACTTGTCCACCTGTCACTACCCCGCCTTTCTGATCAGGCACGTTTTTACCACGGGGCGTTGAAGCCGGTTTATTCGGTTTAGATGGCGTGGGTGCGGTTTTAATTGGTTTACGTACTCTGATTAGTTGACCTACAGTAATGGCATTTGCATCAGGCAAATTATTCCAACGAACTAAAGTACTGACACTTTGATTAAATCGTAAGCCAATACGGTACAAATTATCACCGCGTTGCACCCGATAAAATCCATTCTGGTCATTTGCTTTTATCACATGTACTTGATGACCATAATTGCTATTTGAGCAACCACCCAACAATAGCCCGTAACAAACGAAAAAACACCATCCGATATATCTGAATAACATGCAATCGATTTTCCAGGTTAACTTCATCAAATTTTCGCCCTTGAAAGTTTATCCCTTACTAAAATAATCGAATCAATCATTACAACCATATTACCATAGCTTTTATAGCAACATCTTTACATAACTGATAACACAACTCTTCTAACCACCTTTTAAGACCTTAATAAACAGTAAATGAAATTAAATCAATTTCCATACCAAATATATTGAATTATATCCGGCTGCATCCATTTAATGAAAAATACTCTGATCAGGTGAACACGAATGCGTTATATCAGTCGGCTACTCTTAGTTGTAGCAATACTAGAGGTGATATCAATTATTATCGTTACCCATTTTATTGGTGGAAGCTGGACATTGTTCTTAATGGTACTGTCCATATTCTGCGGTCTGTCCATGTTACGCAATACCGGAATATCAGGCTTATTTGTATTCATGTCGACAATAAATTCTAGAAACAAAATTTCACTATACCAACTACTTTGGCCTTTCCGCTTTATCCTCGCTGCTCTATTGCTAATTAGCCCCGGTTTTTTTTCTGATCTGATAGCAGCGGTGTTACTTCTGCCAATCCGCGGTAAGCCTTTGACTAAAAGCACTACCAACCCTTTTCAAAACCACACTTCTGCGAATAATGACGACATTATCGAAGGTGAATTCACTGTCGATTTTCCAAATCAGGAAACTTCTGCTCAGCAACACCATAGTAAGCTTCCACCCAAATAAAATAAAAGCCGCACAGAAGTAACTGGACGGCTTTAATCCCAATACCCATTTATTCCAAACGCATTTGCGGAAACAGAATTACATCACGTATGGTCTGAGCGTCCGTCAGCAGCATTACCAAGCGGTCCATACCGATACCACAACCACCAGTTGGTGGCAGACCATACTCCATTGCCCGAATATAGTCAGCATCATAGTGCATTGCTTCATCATCCCCTGCATCAAGCTGTGCTACTTGAGCTTTAAAACGTGCGGCCTGATCTTCCGGATCATTCAACTCTGAATAACCATTTGCCAGTTCACGTCCCACTACAAACAACTCAAATCTTTCTGTTAACCCCGGTTTGGTATCCGAAGCACGCGCTAATGGTGAAACCTCTACCGGATAGTCGATAATAAAAGTTGGTTGCCATAACTGACTTTCCGTACATTCTTCAAACAAAGCAAGTTGCAAACTACCTAGTTCTTTTGCCATTGGTAAGCTGCCACCCATTTTTTTAATCTCAGCGTGCAACCAATCCTTGTCCGCCAACTGTTCCTCAGTATAGTGCGGATTAAAATGTCGGATTGCTTCTACAATTGTCATGCGGGCAAATGGCTTACTCAGATCTACTTCTTTACCGTTGTACATGACCACAGTACTACCTGTAGCAGCAAGCGCAGCAGCACGAATGACTTTTTCCGTCATATCCATCATTCGCTGATAATTACCATAAGCTTCGTAAAACTCCATCATAGTAAATTCAGGATTATGCCGGGTACTCATGCCTTCATTACGAAAATTACGATTAATTTCAAATACCCGTTCCAGTCCACCAACAACCAAGCGTTTCAAATATAATTCTGGTGCCACGCGCAGATATAAATCCATATCCAACGAATTATGATGCGTTACGAATGGTTTTGCCGTTGCTCCGCCCGGGATAGGATGCATCATCGGTGTTTCAACTTCAAGATACCGCTCATCTACCATTACATTGCGAATTGCCTGAATAATCTGACTACGCTGAATAAACGTTTTACGTGAGTGATCATTTGTAATCAGATCAACATAACGCTGACGATATTTCTGTTCCTGATCAGCCAATCCATGGAACTTATCCGGTAATGGTCGCAGGGACTTAGTGAGCAAACGCAAAGCAGATACTCGTACAGTCAGCTCACCATGATTGGTTTTCATCAACTCACCTTCAGCGCCAACAATATCACCCAGATCCCAGTGCTTGAATTCATCATGTAGAGCCTCACCTACCCCCTGATTATTAATATACAACTGGATGCGGCCTGTCATATCCTGAATAGTAGCAAAACTGGCCTTACCCATATGCCGTTTCAGCATTATCCGCCCAGCTACCTTCACCGGGATGGCCTTTTCAGCCAAAGCATCCTTATCAAACTGCTCAAACTGTTGGTGTAAATCACTTGCAAATGCATCACGTTTAAAATCATTTGGGAAAGCCATACCTTTTGCACGAATGGCGGTCAGCTTTTCACGACGATACGCCATAATCTGATTTTCATCTAACTGTTCTGTCTGCTCGGCTGCTGCCTGCGTATTATGCTGTTCACTCATATACATTCCTATACCATAATATTCAGTTCTTTCCTGTGGTCAACTGACAAAAACATCAACCCAGCTGTGACATTAACCAACCAGAAAATAACCATTTATTCTAATCGAAAATATCCATTTTAACACGCAAACCATCTGCCTCTTATCTTATATGATAACCAAACAACATCATCCGATATCCACAAAAAAGCACACAACAAACCATTACTAAACAATAAACACCAAATATCTTTTAATAATTAAGCAATACACATAAGCAAATCCAGTTATACACTCTTACTTAGAGTATTGATTAAAAACAATTTACAAAAAACAAACAAACTAAAAGCAGCCTGCACACTTTTACATTAAAAACAGCTCAACAAACTACCGCCCCATTACACAAATTCAGAGAAATCATTTTCAGCCTCATTACGAACCCACAATACATAAATTAGTCAGAACAATAATCCCCACACACTGCAATATACTCACCTCCTGATAACACAACCACAGCAACCATTACCCACCCAATATAAATAAAAATTAGATAGCAGCATCTATACCACGACAAATTAAGTAAAAAATTACTAAAAAATAAATCAAAATCAAATTGTTGCATCCCCCAAAATCAACTCAGCCCATATACATTAATAAATAACGTAACCTCATTCAGCAATCGTCCAATCAAATCATCCAAGAACTTACAAATTAAAACCCACCAAAAATAACAACCCAAAACTCAGCTTAATAAAAACAAAAGTTTCTTAAAATAATTCAAATAATTACATTTTGACTAACAACCAGCTTTGTAGTCGAATAAACCAAGCAAATTTATTTTATAAACATTTACATTGATTGATATCACATAGCTATTTTTCCGACAGCATAACTTCAGCATACCCAATCAGGAAATTCAAATGAATAAAACTTACCACCTAACCCAGCAGATCAGAACAAAAACAAATATGACTGCGTCCATACCAAAACCAGATTTCAGAAAAAAAACATTGGTTCAACTCATGACAATTATCGGCATAATCGCTTTCACCACCAGCGAAGCCTACGCCAACTGCCTTAACTCACCTTCTAATCAAAATTGTCTTACCCAAGATACAACCCCATCCTCATCAACATA
>JAGGIK010000068.1 GCA_024103515.1 Snodgrassella sp.
TGCTTGACCAATTGACTGCGCGATTTTCCTTGCTGATCAAGTTTAACCATTTGTGCTTTGAAATCAGCACTGAAAGATCGTCATACGTGTTTTTCTTGATTGATTATTTTTTCCTTTTTAGCGTTAAGTTTACCTTACCCCTTAAAAAATTTATATGAATTAGTGTAGCCTATCCACAATTATTAAAGAATAAAAAACAAGCCAGCCTAAAGTTGACTTGTTTTTTCAAGTATTGAACTTATCCAACAATTCAAATGTATTTTGGGATCAGGAATCATATAGGTTGGAGGGTATAGAAAACATGAATTTAAATGAAACGTTTATTGAATTTATTGATTGTGTTGGCATTATTTTTCTTTTGTGTGGATGGAGTATATGCTGCCAATAAAGTTATTTACCTATAAGCAACTGAGCAAAGTGCTAGCTATATTTTGAGTATATAGAAAAGCGCAACTTATTGGATAGTTAAAGTAATATCGTCGGACTTGATTATGTTGACTCTTTGCTGATTTCTTGGATAAATTTTTAGATGTCAAAATGGTATCTTAGGTTTATTTATATTAAGATTGTTGCTGTCGGATAGAATGGTATCTCCATAAGGTAAGTTAGTAAAGTGATAGCATATAATAGGTATGCATAAAGCAGGTGTGTATATTATTTTCTTTCTGATTGAAGATGAGATCTCATAACAATCTTTTAATATTAGTATATTGATGATATGTGTTATTTCTCTAGTTATTATGGAGTTATGGTTGATGTGATTCAATGATGACGTCAGCTGAATTCAGCTATAATTGTAACTGATAAAAAGTGCAGCTTTGCTGCTGTTATTATTAAATGAAAAGGATAGTTATGCCGCAATTTTTGCTGGTGCCAACAGGGGCACTAAATGGTTTGACCGCCATAGGTTTGGGTATTGCACAAACTTTTTTACAAACAGAACATAAGCCTTTGTATTTCAAGCCAGTAAGCGCAGATGCTACGGATAATACTGGTTCACTGGTGCAAGGTCTTTTACAACAAACTTTACCTGTATCATTGCCATTGGCTAATTTTGACGAACAGGTTTATCAGGGTCGTGCTGATGATGCGATTGAAGGTTTTGTTGCGGCTTTTGATCAGTTGGCACAAATTCCACATGAGGTTGTTGTGGTAGAAGGTGCGATTCCTGAAGCAGGTCGTAGCTATTTAGCCGCTCAGAATGTGAAAATTGCTGCTGCTTTAAACACTCGTGTCATTTTGGTCGCATCTGTGGCTGATAAATCAGCGGCAACAATGGCTGCTGAGCTGTTATTGTCTGCACATGATTATTCTTTTGGTCATACAGAAATCAGTGGCTTTATTCTGACTTCTGCAAAGGCTGTACCAACAGGCTTTGTTGAAGAGGTACAGAACGCGCTGGCACAACATGGTAAACAGTTTGAATGTCTGGGTGTGGTTACTGCAGTGGCAACTTCGGTAGAAGTTGGGCAGGTAAGCTCAGTTGCGCAGGCTGTGGCTGTCCAGCTGAATGCTGATTTATTATGCCGTGAGCTGGCTAAACCTGTTGTACAGTATTTGTCTCCAGCAGCATTCCGTTATCAGATGATGGCACGTGCTCGTAAAGCGAATAAACGTATTGTCTTGCCGGAAGGTAATGAACCACGTACTATTGCAGCTGCTGCAATATGTGAAACTAAAGGAATAGCCCGTTGCGTCTTGTTGGCCAAACAGGCTGAAGTAGAAGAGGTGGCAAAAGCCAATGGTATCAGCTTGCCTTCTACTCTAGAAGTTATTGATCCTGACAGTATTCGTGCCCGTTATGTGGCTCCGATGGTTGAATTGAGAAAGAGTAAAGGTTTAACCCCGGAACAGGCCGAACAGCAATTACAAGATACTGTTGTATTGGGTACGATGATGCTAGCTACAGGTGATGTAGATGGTCTGGTGTCTGGTGCTGTTCATACTACTGCCAACACTATCCGTCCAGCCTTGCAGCTGATCAAAACTGCTCCAGGTGCCAGTCTGGTATCCAGTGTTTTCTTTATGCTGATGCCGGATCAGGTATTGGTGTATGGTGACTGTGCGGTTAATCCAAATCCGACTGCTGAACAACTGGCTGATATCGCCATTCAGTCTGCGGACTCAGCCAAAGCTTTTGGTATTGATCCTAAAGTGGCCATGATTTCGTATTCTACTGTTTCTTCCGGTAGTGGCCCTGATGTTGATACAGTAAAAGAAGCTACCGCACTTGCTCAGCAAAAACGTGCTGATCTGCATATTGATGGTCCGTTGCAATACGATGCAGCCAGCGTACCAAGTGTGGGCAGGCAGAAAGCTCCGGACAGCAAAGTAGCCGGTCAGGCAACTGTGTTTGTATTCCCTGATCTAAATACTGGTAATACCACTTATAAAGCAGTTCAGCGCAGCGCACATGTGCTGAGTGTGGGGCCAATGTTGCAGGGTTTGAATAAGCCAGTAAATGACTTATCACGTGGTGCCTTGATTGAAGATATTGTTTATACCATTGCTCTGACAGCAATTCAGGCTACGCAAATGGATTAGTATATTGAATTATAAATAATTTTATTGTTAATCAGCTCAATAAAACAGGTGATGTTTGATCATCTGTTTTATTTTTTTACATAAAAGCAATTAATATAGTTAATTACCTAAATACATGAAACAAAAAATCAATATCTGTTAAAAAATAGTAGTTAATGGGTTTTTCTAAAGATATTGCCTTTGTCTCTTGCTAAATTTGCCTTGATAAATTACAGTTCACTCAACGGACTAAATGTCCGAAAAAAGCCAAGTATACAAGGACATATTGTAGGAATGAGGAAGCTGTTCTCCTAAAAAATTGCCTGTGCAAGATGACAGGCGATTTTGTATGTGTATTAGCAATTATGTTGCTATCATTTAATAGTGAGATTTAATTTGTATAAAAGTTTGACGCAATTAATCAATTTAATTTATTCATGCTGACCTAGATTACTCTATTTTTTAAATGCTAATTTAATATGTGGTTTTGCGGTTTTTTTTGTAACCCTATTCGTAGTTTGTGCTGTTTGTTCGGCTACAATCTGAGTATGTTGTTTCTCAGAAAGTAATCCTGACCAGTCTCCATGTAAATACCATTGTTCACCAAAATCTTCACACGGATGAGGAATGCGAATGCAGCCATTGCCACATAACAGATCATCCTGCCGGCAATATTTGTCACAACCCCAGCAAATACGTTCCGGATGTTTGGGGTGTAATGGAAAAATTTTGGCCATCTGTACCTAATCGATTTGATAAAGTTTTAAAAAAGATTATTAAGCCAAAATACTCATATGATTAATACTATTCAGAATATCAGCACTCACTTTATTGATAAGAGTTTCGATCAAATTAAAAAAAATTAATTATTGATCAATCTGACTTAAATTCAATATTATAATTGATTATCCAGATAATTCAATGGATAAGGCGAGCTGAAAGCAGTATACCAATACTAGCATAGTATATAAATACAGTTTTTTTTAAATTATATAAAGATATTTATTGTTTTCTAGTCCGCATTTATTTTGTTTTGAACATTGTCAATTTTAAATGCTAATTTTCGTGAGAATATGGTTGTCACTTGGCAAAAATATTTGTAAATATCCTGTGCTGCATACACAACGCTCGTAGAAGATTATATTGTTTGTTTTAAGGTTTTATATTCAAACGGTGTCATATTATCTAATACCTCGCGCGGTTCTTTTGTGTTATAGATCGTTAGCCATTCTTCAGTTACCCTTCTTTGTATGATACGTACGATTAAATCGTTCAATGTAGCCGTTTTGATATAGGTTACCGGATTGAATATAGTCTATGGTTATATCATGTGACCTTGCTCAGTTGATGAACGTGCTTGCGGTAAATTTTGCTCCATTAGCTACACACATGTTTAGTGGGTAACCATAATATTTGGCTAGTTGCGTGAGGTGAAAATAATTCTACCAGCCAATAGACTGACTGCCATATCAATGTCTAGAATTCCGCGATTGGAGCTATCAATAATGTTGAAGGTTCTAAACTTACGTTGATTGCGACTGCAGTCATTCATAAAATCCATTGAGCAGCATTTTTCTAATTTATTGGGTGTCGCTAACTTTTCTGGGTTTTGTGGTGGTGTAACTACCCTCTAAAATAAGAGTGTACTATTTTAAGAGGAAGTTATATATTAAGCTGATTGAAATAATGACTTGATTATTTCATAAACCAACTGAAAATTTAGCATAATTAATGTGATGGTAGCTACCCAGCCTAATAACATCGTCAGCTTACTGTTAACAAAATCCCCCATGATGTGTTTATTAGATGTTAGCAGGATTAAAGGAATTATTGTAATAGGTAGGGCAATACTCAGAAATACCTGAGTATAAATTAATAAATTTTCTACAATAATTTCTTTATCTCCCCATATGTAGATACATAAAATTACCGGTGTGATGGCTAAGCCACGGCTAATAATTCTTCTGGCCCACATTGGTATGGATAAATGAATAAATCCTTCCATGACTATCTGACCAGCCAGCGTTCCAGTAATAGTGGCGTTTTGACCGGAAGCCAGTAAAGCAACGGCAAATAGGGTTGCCATGGTTGAACTGGCCACAGTACCTACGATGTGCGGATTTTTTAACGCGTCATAAAGTTGTGTGAATCTACCCAGATCATCGGGGTTATTACCATAAAATAAAGATGCGCCAAGGATTAATAGTAAGCAATTGATTAAAAATGAAAATGATAATTGAATATTTGAATCAATCGTCGCATATTTAATTGCTTCTTTCAGACTGGTTTTATTTGTTCGATTATATTTTCTTGTTTGTACTATGGATGAGTGAAGATATAAGTTATGGGGCATAACTGTCGCACCGACAATTCCAAGTGCTAGCACCAATGCTGAGTCGTGTCCTTTGATGGAAGCCGTGAAAATATCTGTTTTAGGAATAAATCCATTGATGACCTGACCCAATTGTGGAGATGCTCTTGCTACTTCATAAACAAAAATACTAAATATTGTTGTAATCAGGCAGAACACAATTGCTTCTATCTTTCTAAAACCAAATTTCATCAAAAATAACAGAATAATAACGTCAAATATGGTTAATAAAACACCAATTAGTAAAGGAATTTCAAATAAGAGATTTAATGCTATTGCTCCACCGATAATTTCTGCTATTTCGGTGGCAATTATGGCCAGTTCCGTGGTGATCCATAAACAAAAGGAAGTTTTTTTTCCGACCATGGTTTTTGTTGCTTGAGCCAGATCCATACCAGTAACTATTCCTATTTTGACGCACATGCTTTGTAGGAGCATGGCGATCAGGCTAGATATCAGGATTACTGATAATAAGAGGTAACCATATAATGCTCCTCCTTGAATAGAAGTGATCCAATTGCCAGGATCCATATACCCGACAGCCACTAATGCTCCCGGTCCCGAGAAAGCCCATAGTTTGCAAAAAAAACCAGACTTAGAGTCTGGGATCTGAACAGTATTATTGATTTCTTTTAGACTGGTTGTGGATGTTTTTACCATGATTTGATTGTTTCTGATTGATTGGCAAACCGTTACTATATTGATAACGATAATCAATATAGTAACGGTTTTTTCTTTAATTTGTTTTATGTTGCTGCATATTTAGGAGGTTTACATAAAAAGTTATTTATTCGTTTTATACAATAAAGTAATGTAATACAGTAGTTTATGAATAATTAATCTAGGTAAAATTAAGCTACTATTGGTGTTTGCTGAATGATACGTCATGGGGTAATGATGAATGAGCTGTCACTGTCATTTGAACGGGTAGCTGTTGTTTGTTCTGATGGTGTTAGGCTCTGGCTATTGGGTCAACTGAAATTTTAAAAACAATAGTGAGTATATGACTTTGAGTAGAGCAGTTTTTCGCTGATAATGTGGTTTTCTCCGTTTTTACAATAAAATCACGATTGGTGTGCAGGCTCTTGCTCTCTAACGGCGATAGTTTATTTATAGGGTTTTCCGCTGTTATAAATCGTTAGCCATCCTTCGATTATCCTCCTTGCTTGTGCCAAATTATTAAATTGTAACTACCCCCTAAAATAGTACAGCCTCAAAGTAGAAATTCTCTTCATTAACCCACAGAGGATTTAAACATGA
>JAGGIK010000069.1 GCA_024103515.1 Snodgrassella sp.
AACCGAAGAATGACAACAAGTCCTTATGGCTTATACTTATTGATACAATCATAAACGGTTACATTCATTGTTAGGCTGTTTGCCCTAGGTAGAATTTAACAAATAGCTACCCCTTAATTTTGTTGTTTGAATAGGTGTTGCCATTCCAAGTATTTGAGTCGCTTTGTTTTAAAAATTTTGATATTGAATAGGTTAATATTTTCTGCTCTTATTCTGTGGTTGTACTCTTAGGGCTATTTATAAGTCTGATACTGTTGCATCAGGCTGATTTCTGTGCTGATATAAATGGAAATATTTTGCCGGTATGGTTTGGGTTAGCCATACGCCATTATCGGCCAGATAGAATTTATAGCCTGCTTGAAACATGGTTAAAGCGTTTATTTGCAAAATAATGGGTTTTCCATGACGCGCGCCGACTGTGGCTGCGGTTTCGGCATTGGTAGACAGATGTACATAATGACGGCTCCCCGGTAGCAGCCCTTGCTGGTTTATTGAGTTTAAGAATCTTGTAGCTGTACCGTGATATAGAAATTCAGGGGGTTTCTGCTCGCTATATGCTATATCAACCTGTTTGGTGGAGTGTCCTTGCGCTGCGCGGATGTTCTGGCCATTTTCGGAAATGGTGAAACGTTTTTTATCGCTGGTCTGTACTATTTGGTCAATTATTTCTCTGTTTAATGTTTCTCCGTGTAGATTTGCCTGTTTTATTAGGATATCGATGTTTACCCACCCATCTGGATTTAGGGTAAGACCTATGGCTTCGGGCTGGTGTCTTAATATGTAGCTTAGAAATTTACTGGTCTGGCTGGTTTTGTTCGTCATTTTGGTTTTCCATTTATTGATGTTACTGATATTGATTTTATTGCGGAGATAATACATGCTTTGACAAGTGGCAGCCATATGCAGGTGCTGCAATGTGTTTCGGATATTGTTAATGAGGATAAGAAGTTTATGCGGTATGTGGATTCAAATAAACGGGAATATCTGCAATTTGCTCTGGCTTTTGGGATGAGTTCAATCAGTGGTGTTATGAACGGATAGATGTGTAGTTTATTTGGAGTTGAATGAACAAATTATGTGACTGCGGGTGAGCTATGTTTATAGAACATAAGGTTTTATTGAAATACAATAATTGTTTATGTCGAGCAAATATTATTGAACGATTAGGTGAGCACCAGTTTGCTGTGGTGACGCTGGATCATATTTATGAAGATAATGTGATTAAGAATATATTAGATCAGAAAAAATATTATTCCGAACAGGTTATTGCGGAAATGGACTCGCCTTTTCTGCCATGGTTTCCTTCTATACAAGATGCACTGGATGATTTTTTGGATGGTGAATGGTAAATGATTAAGTTTAAATGGTTATAAGCGGGTGGATGTTTTATATGTAAAACGGGCTGAGGTTGATAAAATCTCTCAGCCCGTTTGTTGTTAAGGAGGTTAAGGAGTTAGTACGGCTCTGCCTTTGATTTGTCCTTTAGCGAGTTTGTCGTATATTTCTAGGGCTTGAGACAGGGGATAGGTGGTATATTCGATGTCGATAAGGCCTTTTCTTTTCAAATCCAGTACTTCCATCAGTTCGACGCGTGAACCCCAGTAAGGGGTACAGAGTGATGCGCCCCATGGCTGGTTCATGCAGTGCCAATCGAGTTTGCCGCCTCCCAGTCCGACTACTGTCCAGTCTCCGTTTAAGCCGACTGTTTGTGCGCCTAAGGCCAGAGTTGGATTATTACCTACAAAGTCGAGTACAACGGCACATTTTTTGACGCCAGTGATGTGGGTAATTTCTTCGACGATGCTATTGGTGTCTCTATCGGTACGGACTACGTAATCTGCACCGTATTTTTTGGCTAATTCCAGTTTGTCGTCGGCAATATCACCCGCAATAATGGTGGCAGAATATACTTTTTTCAGGATTTGTACGGCCATATGTCCTAAACCGCCAATACCTATGACGAAGACGAAAGATGAGGGTGTTATTTTGCTGCTGGAACGTTTGATTGCATGGTATGGGGTTAGTGCTGCATCGGAAAGGGGGGCAACTTGTTCTGGTTGCAATTCATGCAGGGGAATCAGTAAACGACTGGACGGGACAATCATGTATTCGGCCATGCCGCCATTGGTACCCAGACCGCCACCGAGAATGGGGGATTCGGACTGGTGTTCACAGTAGTTTTCCATGGATTGCTGACAGGGTGCGCAGTGACCGCAGCCCCATGGTCCATAGACCATGACGGCTTCGCCTATTTGAAAGTCTGTAACTCCTTCGCCCAGCTCAGCAATCCAGCCGGCGTTTTCGTGCCCGAGGGTAAATGGTGGTGCTCCATCAGGTATGCCCATATGAATCAGGTGTAAATCGGAGTGACAAACACCTGCTGCGCCGATTTTAATTAGTATTTCACCAGCTTTGGGTTTTGGTTTTTCGATTTCGTCTATCCGTATATCGTTTTTGGCATGTAGTCTGACGGCTTTCATGGTTTCTCCTTTTGAAGTATCAAATTTTGCTAATATCAAAGTTAAACAATTTATTTAAATTTAGTCAAGGTATAAATAGTTATTGATGAAGTATCCAAACATATTGTAGAAATGTGTTGTTTTTGATATTATATATGCAGCAATTACTATTATTTGTGAATAGATAATAGTAATGGGCTTACCAGAACATAGGTTCTGAGGGTTAATATTTGAATCTTAAGCGTAAAGTTTATTTCTATACAGAACATAAGGTTTAAGCCATAAGATATTATTAACATGGTTATTATATCAATTTAATTATCCGTCGCGTTCTTCGTATAGAACAGATTGCATTCAAATGAATGCAAATTTAACGTGGTGGGGGGCTGTAGATGGACGGGATCAAGCCCTCACCCCTTAATAAATATCTTTAATTTTTTTACCTTTAATATCATGTCAAAGGAAAAAATAAAAAATTTAGATTTGAATTATTCTTGGTTTAAACCTAGGCGTTATTTGCATTTTGATAAGCCATTAACTAAAGACTTTAATAAAGAACAGAATAATGTAAATCTAAACAATCATTTTCTTCACTTGATAGGCTTGGAATCTACCATTCGATCTAAATTAGATATCTCTTCAAAAGTAGTAGCCCATCAATTTTTGCCTTTTATTCAGTTTGAGACTAAAACTCCAAGATTGCAACGATTGAATGATTGCAGAGCTGTAAAAAAACTACCTCCTAAAATTAGAAATATTTCTTATGCTTCACATAAAGATAGTTTTATCTATTCATATTACGCCTATATTTTAGGTAAAAAATACGAAGATAGATTGATTAGAGAAGAGTTACAAAATAATATACTAGCTTTTCGTAAAATCCGACTTGATGGAGATAGTTCAATCGGTAAATCGAATATTCATTTTGCTAAAGATGCCTTTGATATTATTAAACAACAGGAAAGTTGCTTTTGTTTATGTCTTGATATAAAGAAATTTTTTGATAATCTAAATCATGATGTATTGAAAGACGCTTGGCTTAATGTTTTGGATATTTACAGTGGCAAGCTTCCAGCAGATCATTATGCGATTTACAAAAGCCTTTCTCGTTACTCATATGTGAAATTGGATGATGCATTAAATGCATTAAATATTTCACGGAGTATGTTGCGAAGAAGAAAACAAAAAAGGGCTGGTCGATATGTAAATGAATCTTTAATTTCCCTTTGCAAGCATGCAGCAGAATTCAGAAATCGAATTAGCAATGCTAATCTAATTCGAGTTAATTATCACAAAGGCATTCCGCAAGGTTCTCCATTGAGTGGCTTACTCGCAAATATTTATATGCTGGAGTTTGATATTGCAAGTAAAAGATATTTGGAAAGTTTTAATGCAATATACTTCAGGTATTGCGATGATATTCTTATAATTATTCCTGGCGATAATGTTCAATTATTAAAAGATATTCAAAACTATATTTCTCAATTGGTTAAAAGTCAAAAATTGCAGATTCAAGAATCTAAAACGGAAATTGTGTTTTTCAAAAAAATTGATAACCATATTAAAATTGTTATGCCTATGTTAGAAAAAGATAATATTATGGGTATGAGCATAAGTAAAAAAGGTTATCTACAATATTTAGGGATGATATTTGATGGTGAGAGAGCTATTATTAGACCAGGTTCAATATCACGATTTTATAAAAAATTGCATAAAGCAAAGAAATTAGCTATTAAATCTAAAGATAAAAATAGAGATGATATATTATATAAACATAAATTATATAGTAGATATTCTCATTTGGGACATAGAAATTTTGTATCTTATGTTAAACGTGCTTCTCAACATTTTGAAGATCATAGAATTAAACGTCAGGTTAGAAATCATTTTAAAAAAATTTAATACATCATTGAAAAAATTAAATAAGCAGAGCTATTTATATATTACTTAATAGCTCTGCTTATTTAACTATATTATTCTCAATAGTTACATATATAACCTTAACCTAATGCTGATAGCCTTTATTGTATTTTTTCTCCAGCGATGAGAAGAACCAGCTTAGGGCTATGGTCATAATCAGGTAAATGATGGCAATTGTGTAAAGTGGGGTGTCGTAGGTAAGGTAACGTCCGGCTGCGGCTCGGGCGGCAAAGGCGAGCTCGGCAACGGCGATGGCTGAAAGCAGGGAGCTGTCTTTAAGTAGGGTGATGAATTCGTTCCCAATCGGTGGCAGCATGCGGCGGATGGCTTGAGGCAGGATGACGTAGCGCATGGCTTGTGTGTAGCTGAGACCAAGGGAGCGAGATGCTTCAAACTGGCCGCGATCAATTGATTGGATGCCTGCGCGGAAGATTTCGGTGATGTAGGCACCAGAGTTAACGGAAAGTGCCAGTATACCGGCAATGAGTGCACCATAGTTGCGGCGCAGTTCGATGGCGAGATCGCCGCTGATAATCAGGCCGTCGGTGGGGTTGATAAGGAGTGGAAACCAGACGAAGTACCAGATGAAAATCTGTACGAATAAGGGTGTGCCACGAAAGATGGTGACATATAGTAGTGAGATCTGCCGCAATACCCATACTAGGGCTCGCACGGGTAAGCCGCCTTTTTCTATGCGGATTACGCGGGCAATGGCACATATTAGGCCAAGTAAGGTGCCCATCAATGTGGAGATTAAGGTGACGCCAAGGGTGGTAAGTGCACCGTAATAAAACATTTCGCGGTATTCGTAGATGATGTCGAAACGAAAGGCCATTGTGTTACCTAATGTGGTTTTTGAGATGTTGCATGCAGTTGGCTGTGAGAAGCCTTAGCACTAAATAACCGCTATTTTAGCAAGAAATGCTGTTTTATCTGTATGAAATTTGTTTGCTATTGAGAATAAAGCAGATTTGCAGGTTGATGGGGTGGGAAAATGCTGATTAATTACGCTGGCTAAGGTTGGCTGAAATGTTTACAATGGTGCGTTTTATTATTTGATTCATTCAAGAATTGTATGCAAGTTTGGTTGGGGAGCGGGCAGCAGCCGGATTGGTCTGGCGGTACGGCAGTAACAATCGGTAATTTTGATGGGGTGCACTGTGGGCATCGGCATATTTTACTGCGTTTACGTCAGGAAGCCTGTCAGCGCAGGCTTGGTTCGGTAGTAATGATATTTGAGCCGCAACCTCAGGAGTTTTTTGCGCAGCAGGCAGGGAAAACTTTGCCTTTCCGGTTGACGCCTTTGCGCGATAAGTTGAATTTGCTTGCTGCAAGTGGTTGTGTGGATGCGGTATATGTGTTGCGGTTCAATCAGCAGTTTGCATCTATGCAGCCGATGGATTTTATCAGGCAGATGCTGATGAAACAGTTATCTGCGCGCTATTTGCTGGTGGGTGATGATTTTCGTTTTGGCGCACACCGCAGTGGTGATTTTGCTTTGTTACAGGAGCAGACT